>JAISAF010000021.1 GCA_031266855.1 Spirochaetales bacterium | reverse complement strand
CTGTGGAACAGCTTAAAACAAACAGCGCCAGCGCAGCGATAAACGAGGCTATAATACGATATTTGAATTTTTTCATTGAAAGAAAGCTCCTTCCGCGAACATAGACCTTGCCCCTGGGCACCGATGGCATCCCTTTTTTCCCGCGAAGCGGGACGGGGCGTTTTGTTTGTTCGCGGTGTGTACTCGTGCAGCCTGAGAAAGTTTTTTACGGAGGAACGTTTATGAAATACGGCGTATGATACATAGCCGGGATATAGCTAAAACACAGGACGCGGAAAAATCCGTCCGGCAAAAAACAGCGGAGAATCCGAAAAAAACTGTTATGAAGAAATTGTACTAAGTAAAAATATTTTTTAGCATGGAGGGGGAGATAGTTATGGCATAATGAGTTATGCGCATGTTAGGCGAAATATGAACTAAGACTGTAAAAACATTGGGAATAATCATTCGTAACCGTTTGCTGTAATCGTGGTGGCGGCAGCCGATAGTGATAAATACGTGCATTTCGCTTCATGCTTGGTGGCAAACCACGCAATTTTGTCAGAACAAAATTGCGACCGCCTGAGTTCCACGCGCATAATTGCTGAAGCAGCAATTATGCCCCGGAATTGCCTGTGGCAATTTCGGGGCATAATTTTGAGCTGCCGCTGCGTCAGGGATTGTAGCGGAAAGCCCACAGGATTTGCATGGGCAAATCCGAGGACTTGGAGCGGAAAGCCCGGTTTTTGGGCCGCGTCAGCGGCCCAAAAAGGCGCCCAAAACTTATAATTAATTTGCCGGATTTTTCCAGTCGCCCGTACGGACTTCCCCATCCAGGCTTGGGATATGGATACGCATTCCCGGCTCAATAATCCGGGGGTTATTCGGATCCTTGAGAAGACTCTTGTTCTCCTCGTAAAGAAGCCGCCACTTCCACGGATCGCCGTATACAAAATCGTAACCCGCTATACGCCACAGGCAGTCCCTGCGGTTGGGAATAAGGCGCACTGTATAGAACTCCGGTTTTATCCTGCCCGAAGCAAGAGCGGCCGCGTAACTGTCGTTATAGCCTTTCAGAGCCGCTTCGGAATCGGACCATGCCACCGTCCACGCGCCGGTCTGTAAATTCGATTCAGCGCTTTTTTCGTTCTTTTGAGCATCGGCATAAATATCGGAAGCGAGTTTCGCGGCGCTTACCCCGTCGGCCTTCTCCCTCGCCTCGGCAAGTTCCGTCCTGCGTTTTACCGCCGTGAAAGCAACCGCCAGGTTTATCGCCGCCTGGTACTCTGTAATCGCGTTGTTTAACATCACTTTCGCCTGATCGTTATCCGTGCCGATATACTCCCTCCCCCGATTGAAAGCGGCATCGCCCCGGCGGGTTTCCTCGGGACGTATCGCGTCAACACCGTAACGGGAAATCGTCCCGCGAAGCTCCTGGGCTTTGGCAAGTTCCGCGGAAGGCTCAGGAGTAAGGGGCTGTATATTTTTCAATAGGTCAAGCGTCGCCTGATACCCCGTAATACTGGCAGGGTAGTCCTGTGCGGAAAAAGCCTCATCCGCCGCTGTGGAAGAAGCGCGGGCCGCCGTGTATTCGTCGGGGAAATTCTGATCCGCGCGGATATACTCCGCATAGTGCAGACGTTCGCCCGCCCGGTTTTTTAGATTATTGGCGGTATAACGCAGAGCCATCAAATCGGCATAATCCCGCGCCTTCTGAAAAGATTCCTGGGCCGAAGCCGAATATTCAACCGACTTGTCGTAATCGCCCTCATTGTACGCCTGTCTGGCAAGCGACTGTAACTCCACTCCCCGGCGGTAATCCGGGTTGTCCCGCAAATTCTGCCCCTGAACATGGAAACCCGCCACGGCAAAAAACAGAACCGCAAAAGAAAACACATAAAACTTTTTCATTCTGCCTCACCTCCGATTTCCTTGTCCACCTCTTCAAGCCGGGCATTGGTATTTTCCTGCGCGCTCGCCGTTTTATTTAATTCGCCAGCGGCGTTATCGCGCTTCGCCCTCGCGGTTTCGTAGCTCTGGCTGTAAGCGCTCAAAGCCACCCCGGAAGCCTCCCACGCTTCAAGGTACTGCTTCTGTTCAAGAAGCTGCCGGCCTTCGGCCGTCTTGTCCTCGCCCAGTTTGTACTGATCCGCAGCAGCCCGCGCCGCCTTCACCGAGTCAGCCTGTGACTTCGCAGCCGAAATCTCATCCAGGCGCTTCTTTGAACCCTGCTCAATAGCCGCGTCGAAAACGACCTGATAACGGGCGCCCGCGCTGTCAAGCAGATTCTTCGCGGCCCCATTATCAATGCCCATCGCCGCCTTCCCCGCATCGAACTCCCCGTTCGCCTCCTGATATTGATCCTGCAAAGCAAAAGACAAACCATATTCATCTATTGTCTTCTTCAGATTTTCCGCCCGCAGAAGTTCCTCCTCCGGCACGGGAACAGGAACCACAAGAGCCGCCACGCTGTCCGTCTGCTGTACAGGTTCCGCCGTTTCTACCGGCGCCTCTGTCTCCGGTGTTTCCGGCGTCGAAGCACAGGAAACAGCGAAAAGCGCGACCAGCATCAAAACACACAGTCTATATCTTTTCATGTGTATCCCTCCTAAATTCCATCCGAAATATCGTAAATAATAGCACGCTCCGCACAGGTATGCAAGGGCACGCAATGCGCCATAATTTTTCTTAGAGCCTGTTCGAAATCTCCTTAATTAAGAACGGCGATGAACGCCAGGATGACCATTCGGAGGGAATTGTGAAGTTTGCGTTCACAGTTCTTCCAGAGCCGGTGCGCCTTATCCAGCCATCCAAAACTCCTTCCCGCCATCCGCCGTTTGGTCAGCACCGCAAATCCATGCTGTTCAGCGCGCTTTACCACTTCCACCTCTACCCCGCACATATCCCTTACCGCCTGTGCGAATGGCTCTCCTGAATAGCTTCCATCAGCAATAAACTTCCTTACTTCCGATAGATTCTCCGGATTTTGCCTTATCATCCCTGCCGGTCAGTGAGGTTTGCGGCGGTAATTCCCGGCGCATGCGGCAGGCCCATTGTGCCCGCAACGATATGGCGTTTGATTCCTGACACTTTTTTGCCCGAATCATACCCTTTTTCCCCCCGCCGTACCGGCATTTTGCGCGCTGTGCGCGTCCAATAATACCGCATGCTGTTTTATCCCGGCGCACAGCATCATTTCGCACCAGTATAACCAATTTTTTTTAAGACTTCCCCAGGGTAAGGTACTGCCCTGTGCGCGTTTCCGTGCCCATACATCATAATAATACCGGACACTGCCCTATTTCGGGAAATCC
>JAISAF010000001.1 GCA_031266855.1 Spirochaetales bacterium | reverse complement strand
GTGGGGCGGCAGCCGGTGGGTGATAAAGACATGCACAGCGCGTAACGCGCTGTGCATGGTGGCAGACCACGCAATTTTGTCCAAAATTGCGACCGCCTGGTTGTGAGCGCGGAATTGCCGAAAGGCAATTCCGCGTGTATGGTTCCAGGCCGCTGTCTGCCGCTGGTGCGCGCGCAAGGGATTGTAGCGGAAAGCCCACAGGAAGCGCATTGGCGCTTCCGAGGACTTGGAGCGGAAAGCCCGGTTTTTGCCGCCCCGGCGGGGCGGCAAAAATGCGCCCGTATCTTCTGATCTGCCGATAGGTCTTCCCTTTCCTGGTGGAAAATGCTATTTTAAGGGCCGATGTTTGGCAGACAACGCGGGCCGCTTTTCGCGGGTACACTCTTGGAGATTCCTTATCTCAAATTCAAACGCTCCAGGCTGGGCGTTGGTAGTCTTGTTATTCTTGTGGTTCTGTATACGGGTCTTTTGTTTGAGGGTTTTCTTGCGCCTTATAGTCCGAGTCTTAAATTCAAGACGAAGTCATTTCAGCCGCCGCACAGGGTTCATTTTTTTCATGAGGGGGAATTTATTGGGCCGTTTGTGTATGAGTATGTGCAGACAAATCCGATTTTTAAGGAATACCGGACAGACGTGGGGGCTGTAAACCGTATTGATTTTTTTGTGAAGGGTTCCGCTTATAAACTGTTTTTTCTTATTCCGGTGGATATTCATCTTTTTGGTACCGCTACGGGTTCGCCGCTTTTTATTTTTGGCGCGGATAGTCTGGGGCGGGATATTTTTTCGCGTATTGTGTATGGGGCGAAGATTTCCTTGACGATAGGCTTTGTTAGTATTTTTCTGGCGCTTGCGGGGGGCATTCTTATTGGCGGCCTTGCCGGATACGCGGGTGGCGTTTCGGACTGGATTGCGATGCGGGCGGTGGAGATCGTTATTCTTTTGCCTACCTTTTACTTTTTTTTGTTTCTGCGTTCGGTTATGCCGACGGATATTTCGCCTGCGCGGAAATTTTTTTATATTACCGCTATTCTCGCGGTTCCGAGTATGGTGGGTAGCGCGCGCAGTATCCGCAACTGGGTGCTGTCGTTGAAGAATACCGATTATGTTACTTCGGCTGTTTTAAGCGGGGTTCCGCGTGTGGTCGTCCTTCTGCGGCATATTATTCCGCAGATACGCAGCATACTTATTTTGAATATTACGCTGAGTGTTCCTGGCGCTATTTTAGGCGAGGCGGGTTTGTCTTTTCTTAATCTGGGTATTACCGAACCTTCGGTAAGCTGGGGTATGCTGATGAGCTCGGCGATGGATATTAATGTGCTTATTTCGTATCCCTGGATGCTGGTTCCCGCGGCGGTTATTATTGTTACGGTGTTCTCGTTTTTTGCTTTTGGCTACGCGCTCAAGGACGCTTTGGATCCGAAGGCGTAGAAAGGTGGAAAAAGGCGTGAATACAGGCGTAACTACAAAGGATATTCTTGATGTACAGAATCTTTCAACGCGGTTTAATATGGTTGGGCATACGGTTCGGGCTGTGGATGATATTTCCTTTTCCTTGAATGGGAGGGAAATTCTTGCTATCGCGGGGGAGTCCGGTTCGGGAAAGAGCGCTACGATTCTTTCGCTGTTGCGGCTGATTCAGCCGCCGGGGGAGATTAGCGGCGCTTCGCGTGTTTTTTTTGAGGGTGAAGACCTTCTTGGGATGAGCGAGGCGGAGCTTGACAGGGTCCGGGGGAAAAGTATATCGATGATTTTCCAGGAGCCTTCGGCTTCCTTTAATCCGCTTTTCACTGTCGGCGCTCAAATCGCCGAGGTTTTGCGTGTTCATTTGAAACTTTCCCGGATAGAAAGCCTGCGCCGCGCCGCGGAGGTTCTGGCCCAGGTACATATTCCGAATGCGGACAAGCGGGCGAAAGACTTTCCTTTCCAGCTTTCCGGGGGAATGCTTCAGCGGGCCATGATCGCCCTGGCCCTGGCCTGTGCTCCACGGATACTTCTGGCTGATGAGCCGACAACGGCCCTTGATCCTACGACCTCTATGCGTATCCTCGATCTCTTGAAGGAAAGAACAAGCGCCGCGGGTATGTCCATGATTTTCGTTACCCATGATTTGGAGCTTCTTTCCGGTTTCGCGGATCGCATTATGGTCATGTACGCGGGAAGGATTTTTGAATCCGGCCCCGCGGACAGCCTGCTGGAAGAGCCTTTGCATCCCTATACCAGGGATCTTCTGGCGGCTATTCCGCGGCCCGGGGTTTTTAAGGATTCCGGCAGGCTCTATTCAATACAGGGCCGTGTTCCTGACGCGGGGCGGCGTCCCGAGGGCTGCGCCTATCATCCCCGCTGTTCCCGCGCTGTGGAGCGCTGCCGGGCCGAAGAACCCGCGCTTATACGGAAGGGTTCTTCTTTTGTGAGGTGCCATGTGCATGAGTAGCCTCCCTTTTATTCAGGCGGACGGCCTTATAAAGCATTTTCCTCTCAAGGCCGGGCTTTTTTCACGATCGGCCGAGAAGGTTCATGCTGTAAACGGTGTATCGCTTGCCATTGAAAAGGGCCAGACGCACGGCCTTGTAGGGGAATCGGGTTCGGGGAAAACTACCACGGCCCGCCTTCTTTTACGGGTTATCGATGCCGACGCGGGGAGTTTCCGCTTTGGGGAGACTCCTGATGTTTTCCGGCTGGGGCCTGAGGAGCTAAAAAAGCTGCGCAGACGGATGCAGTACATTTTCCAGGATCCATATACTTCCCTGAATCCGAAGATGCAGATCCGCGATATTGTGACGGAGCCTTTGCGCTACACGGAAACGGCGAAAAGATTCAGCTCGCCGGAGTTAAACGATACCGCCTCAGGTCTTCTGGAGCGCGTGGGCCTGTCCGGGATGGATATCCGCAAATACCCCCACGAGTTTTCCGGCGGCCAGCGGCAGAGAATCAGTATCGCGCGGGCGCTCTCAGCGAAGCCCCTGTTTATTGTCTGCGATGAACCTGTTTCGTCACTCGATGTGTCGATTCAGTCGCAGATACTTAATCTGCTTCTGGACATACAGGAACAAACCGGCATTTCCTATCTTTTTATCGCTCACAATCTCGCGGTGGTTTTTTACCTGAGTGATTATGTGTCGGTCATGTACGCGGGGCGCATTGTGGAGGCCGGGCCTTCAAAAGTTTTAAGCTCCGGGGCCATTCACCCCTACACGAAACTTCTTCTTGACGCGATGCCGGGGGTCAGGCAGCGCGGCGCGCAGGCTGTGTCCGATACAGG
>JAISAF010000400.1 GCA_031266855.1 Spirochaetales bacterium | reverse complement strand
AGTATTTTTCACTTCAAAAAAAATATTTGAAGATAAAAATTGGGAAATTATTGGAAACAAAATATTAAATGACAATGAAAGTACAAATTTACAATATCATAATACTGGTGGTAATCTATATAAAGGAGATGAATACGTTAGAGCCTTAACAGAAGATGAAATAAAAACAAGGAAATATTCAAGAATGTCAATAGCAGGATATGAGGCAATATACAATTTTTTAGAAATTATCTATAGTAATAAACATTAGGCTTGCCCGGTAAGCTTCCGATTCTCTCACAAGTCGGGCGAATTTGCCGCAAATGGCGGCAAGTTCCGTTATTTTTATATCGGAACCGTTCTATAAGCTGCGGGGTTTCTAAAGCAGCTCTATTTCTTCAACTTATTTGACTTCCACGACTTTGCGGTTAGATTTTTTTCCGCTATGTGTCCCGCAGTGGAACGCGCCATACCAGAAGCAGGGCGGACACAAAAAACGCGAGGGTAAGCCCCCAGGCAAAGGGGTGGTAGTTCATGACGTAGAGGACGGGGACAGCGCCCATCGCGAAGGGCAGCGCCGCGAGGCCTAGAAGGAAAAGGAGGCGTTGAAATCCAAAACCCGTAAGGAAGAGGGTTAGAAGGAGTCCGGTGAAAAGGGTAAGCGACATCCACAAAAGAGGCAGAAGAAAATAGATATACCCGGCGTACCACCCGGAAAAAATGATGCGTACATACTGCGCGAAGGACATAAAAAAACCAGTAAAAAAGGCCGCGAGGTGCAGGAAAAATTCCTTCCCGTCCGACCGCTTTTTGCGGCAGGTAAGAAGGCCGCTTATCAGGCACAGGAAAAAGGGAATCCCAATATCAATACCCATACGGGAAAGATAAAGCGCCCCGCCGTCATACCTGTCGGGGATTAAATCGGAAAAAAGAATATACAGCGCACAGCAGGGGAAAAACCACAAAACGCCAAGGCCCAGCGGCATAACCAGTTCCCTTCCGTAAAAAGAATTCGAAAAGAAGGCATTCAGGATAGCGATAAAAAACACCGGCATCCCGGCTATAAGAAAAAGCGTCATACGGCAGAAGGTATCACATCAGCGGGGTTTATGGCAACGGGGCGCGGAGGTTTCGCGGGGCAACGTCATTAGACTTGTTCGATAACCTTCCGGTTCTCTCACAAGTCTGGCGGATTTGCCACAAAATGGCGGCAAATCCGGCTGTTTTTATATTGAAACCGTTCCCTAAGCTGTGGGGTTTCCGAACAGCTCTATTTAAAATCATTTTGACCGGCATGCTACTAAAAAACCAGAATTTTTACCGCGAAGTCGAAAAAGTCAAAAAAATTTTCATTCAACTTACTCTGGAACCTGGTCATTTTAGCTATTCTTTCCCAATTGCGGGTCAAATTTAGCGGCTTGCGGCGGGGTGGTTGATTTATCCGGCTTCGCGGTAAATTCCTTCTTCTGCCTAGGCGCCCCGCGCATACTAACTGCCGGAAACCTCCGTACCGCGAATCAAGCCTTATAAAAAAACAGCCGGCCGCTTTCGCGGCCGGCTGGAAACCTGAAGTTTCCGAAGCGCCCGGTTATCCGGCTTTTATCTCAATCGAACGGGTTTTGTCTTCTTTCTTTTTCTGCATCTCCAGAATCAAAAGACCGTTCACAAACTTCGCGCTGATCGATTCCCTATCCACATTCCGGGGCAGCACGAAACTCCGCTTAAACGAGGAGCGGCTGCGCTCACGGACAAGATAGCCATCCTTCTTCTCCTCGGCCTCTTCGGTTTTGGCAGAGGAAATGGTCAGCAGGTTGTCCTCCACACGGACATCCACATCCTTCTGAGTCAAACCAGGAAGTTCGGCCTCCAGAAAATAGCCCTTTTCGTCCTCGCGGATATTTACCGCGGGAGCAGGCGCCTTCCACACAGGCGCTCTGTCAGTGAAAAACGAACCCAGCACGTGGTCAAAGTCTCCGAGCAGGTCAAAAGCCCTCATCGGTTTGTAGTTAATCAGACTATTCATGGTAACCTCCATACTATTTTTCTTCTCTTTCCGGCTCCTACAAGCCGTCAGTACTAATATAGCATAAAGCGTGCCATGTCCAGAATGTCCCAAAAATTTATTCCTGAAAAGATTGAAAAAAGATTGTACGTAACTCTTTATATAATCAAGACTTAGCTTCTATCCGCCCCAAAAACACTAAAGCAGGACTGCCAGCCGCCAAAGAATCCGCCGCCATCCAGCGCCACAAAACGAATCAAAAAAATCCAGCCCGCTAAAGCGCGTCAGAAAATCTGAGTCATAATGATACAGCGGAAAAACCGGAAAGATCCTCCATGTGTCATAATGGCGCATTCACCTCAGCGACAATTGTCAGATTCTGCCCGCTGGCAGTCAGAAACAACGTCCTCCCGGCGCCATCAATAATAATATCGCCACTACTATCGCCATCAGTACCGCCCGCCGCACCGGAAGATTGCGCCGCGCCCGTATCCGTACCGCCGGAACCAGCCCCAGCCTCAGCCCCCGCGCCAGCCCGCTCTCCATCCCCGGACTCCGGGCCGCCCTCCCTCAAAATCTGCCGAGGCACAAGTGAAAGCGCAGGCATATCCATCATAATCATAGTCAAATCCACAGACAGCATCTCGCCCGTCTCCCGCACCCGTACCATATACGTCCTGCCGAATCTCCTCGAGCGCTCCGCGTCAAACGCGGGAAACTTCGCGTCCCCATCCCCAGCGGCCGGACGAAACACCGTAAAATCCTCATCGCGCTTCTCCGCCCGGTAGCCCGCCACATACCGGCCATCCTCAAGAATATGGAAATTAAACCCCGCCTGATCCACCGGCATAAGATTCAAAGCCAGCAGCAGCAGTTTCACCAGAACCTGACTAACACCCATAGCCCCATTATAACAGAAAAGAAAAACAATAAAAAGCCGCATAAGTCTTTTCTCGCGGCAAACGGATATTTTTTAGGCGCGTTTTTTTGCCCGCCCAAGGCGGGCAAAAAAACCGGGCTATCCGTTCCAATTCCTCGGAAAGCGCCTTCGGCGCTTTCCTGCGGGATTTCCACTTCTATCCCTCGAGCCCCACGGGCTTTCCACCGCCCACAGCGGTATAAATACCGCTGTGGGCGGCATTAAACCCCAAAAGGTGCCAGGTACGTTTTTACGTTTCACGGAATAGCGTAACGTTTTATAATGTACTATCCAAAAACGTGCCTGGCACTTTTTAGGTTGCCGCCGCGCGAGGGGGCTGGCTGGCCGCGAATTTGCATTCTGCAAATTCGCCCGCTGCGCGGCGCGAAGGATTGCAGCGGAAATCCTTTTGGCGCAGCCAAAAGATTGGAGCGGAAAGCCTGGTTTCCAGCGCGAAGCGCTGGAAACGCGCCCAAATTCTGATAGCTAAATTATAAATATTTTGAACAGGCTCTTACAAGCCCCGCGCCAAATCCGAATCCGGGTGATTGCCGCAGCGCCTGTAATCGTCAAAGTCGATTTCAAGGCCGTACTTGCGGCGCAGGGCCTGAAACCCCAGCGCGAGGCGGGCGTAATACTCAAGCGATATTTTCCGCCGCCCTTTCCCGAGTTTTGATCCCGCGCGCGCCTGCCACACCTGAACGACGCTGCTAACGCCGCCCGCGGCCAGCTCCTCCGCCTCGCCCAGCACAGCGGCAAGGGCTTCGTCTTCCGACGGGAAGCCGAAAGGCCCGGCAAGTTCCACGCCCGCGACAACGCCGGTTCCTACGCGGTTTGGCCCGAAAATCTCCACCGCGTCCACAAGCCGTTTTTTCCACTCATGGTAGCCGACCCACTTCGCCTTCCCCGGACAAATAATATTGAACAGCCTTTCGTCCAGTACTTCAATATCCATGGTAACGCTGGTAACACCGGTCTCGTCATAGAGCCGCTGAAGCTGGTCTTTCCTCACCGCCGAGCACAGAATCTGCGAAGGGAATTTTTTTATGGCAAAGTTGCGCCCGATTGCTTTTAAAACGTCGATGTAAAAATCAATCTCGCTGTCGAACGGCGTCTTGCCGCGATAATCAGAACCCGAAGTAAGAAACACGGCGGTGAAGCGTCCCGGCTCCTTTAAGGCTTCGGCGACTGTTTCGGCAATGTCCTGCGGGTCAAGGCGCGTCTGCATTTCTATTTCAGCGCGCTGCTGTTTCAGGTTGTTGACGATATCGCAAAACTGGCAGCCCCCGCCTCCTTCATCGCTCCAGAAAAAGCAAAAACGGTTCGGCGTAATGTAGAGCCGTTGCGGGCGCGCGCCGATGACGTTTTGCATCAGTACTCCTTTTGAGGTGCGCTTGCCATAGTAGTCGGGCTTGTCCCAGAAAAAAACCTCCTCGAGTTCTTTGCCTTTATCCAGCACCATCAGCCTGCCGTCCGTGAAGTCGACGATATACGGGTCTTCTTCCAGCGGCGTCGATGTTGTCAGTACCGAGGCGCCGTCGCGCAAAATGAGCGCTTCGGGCCTTTGGGTAAGTTTGCCGTCGCGCGTACCGAAGATGTGCGTGCCGCCGGTCTGGTGGCGGTCCGGATCGAGGGAGGAAAGCGCCTTGTCTGTGTAGTATACCCCGCGCCGGTGAAGATCGGTTTTTAAAAGAACAAGGCGGGGAAACTGCGGATACTTCGCCGCCACTTCGTCGAAACTTAACGCGCTCATGCGGTAACTTCCTTTCCCGCGAGGCGGTCGAGATGGTTAAAATACGAACGCGCGCGGGATTCCTGTTCGACGCGAAAGCCAAGGCTGTGTTCCGTTATTTCGAGCGGTTCCAGAATCCAGGCCGAGGACAAATCAAAGCCGTACTTTTCGCGCGCCTCTTCGTAATACCGCTGGAAAACTTTTGTGTTTATCACGCAGCGCGCGGGCTTCGCGGTAATGTTGAAACTCCGCTTATCCGAAGCCAGAAGCAGAATAACCGCTTTTTTATCAAACCAGAGGGCGTTTGTCATATTGCGGTTAGAGCGGGATGCTTCACAAAATTCAAAGTAAATGATTTTCCCGTCTTCGAAGCGCAGGGAGTCTTTTACCACTGGATGCGGGGCGCCCGTTTCATCCGCCGTAACAAGAATTTTTACGGCAGCCCCGTCATTTAAAAGTTCTAGAATTTCATTCCCCATTTTACCACCGTCCTTTCTTCGATTGATTTGAACACCATGCCTTCGATGAAAACGCCGATAATGATAACCGTCAAAAGTCCCGCGAATACGAAGTTGATGTCGAGCTGGTTTTTCTTTTCGTAGATGAACCAGCCCAGTCCGCCGCTGCCGGAACTTACGCCGAAGACCAGCTCCGCCGCGATAAGCGTGCGCCAGGAAAACGCCCAGCCGATTTTCAGGCCCGTCAGGATATGCGGGAAGGCCGCGGGAATGAGTATTTTGAACACAAAGCGGAAGCCCGCAAGTTCGTAATTCTTTCCAACCATGCGCAGGGTAGTGCTTACGCCCATAAAACCAGCGTAAATATTGAGCGCCACGGGCCAGGTAACCGCGTGAATGATGACGAAAATAATGCTTGGATAGCCCAGCCCGAACCACAAAAGCGCCAGCGGCAAAAGCGCTATCGCGGGAAGGGGATTAAACATCGCGGTAAAAATTTCCAGAAGATCGGTTCCGGGTTTTGTGGTAATGGCGAAAACCGTAAGGAGTCCCGCCAGCAAAACGCCACCTGAGTATCCGATACAAATGACGCGCAGCGATGTCAGCGTCCGCAGGGGAAGCTCTGCGCTTTTTACGGCTTCAAAAAAGCCGCGGGCGGTATCAGTCAGAGTCGGAACCATCAGCGCGTTATCAAGATACGCCGCATAAAGCTGCCAGGCAAAGGCCAGAAAAACGAGCAGGGTAATTTTCCGCAGGGCCGGAACATTATAGAGCTTTTCCCAAAGCGAAAGTTTCCTTTTTATTTCCTCGGGAATCTGCGGCGTTTCGGCGCAGTTCGTTTTCAGAAGATCAAAAGGAATGGTTTCTTTATTGCTCATGATTCCCCCTATATGACAAAATCCATATCCCGAAACAAAATGCGCGTAATCCTTTCTTTCAGTCCCGCGTATTCGGGGTGATTTTTAGAATTGATTTGCGACCAGTCAACCGGAAACTCGCAAACGACTTTTCCCGGATGCGGTGAAAGCACGATGATGCGCGTGCCCAGCGTAATCGCCTCGTCTATGGAGTGCGTAACAAACACAAGCGTTATTTTTGTGTCTGCCCACAGTTCCAAAAGTTCTTCCTGCATTTTCTGCCGTGTCAGCGCGTCGAGCGAGGCAAAGGGTTCGTCCATTAAAATGATTTTTGATTTCAAGGCAAGACACCGCGCGATGGCGACCCGCTGTTTCATGCCGCCCGAAAGCGCGTGCGGGTAGGTGTGCGCGAAACTGCTCAGGTTTACTTTTTTCAAAAGAACCTTCGCTTCTTCCTCCGCTTCGGCTTTTCCCGCCCCGCGCGTCTGCCGTATGGCGAAAACGATATTTTCAAGCGCCGTCTTCCAGGGCAGAAGCTGGTCGAATTCCTGAAAGACGATAGCCCTGTCCGCTCCCGGTTTTTTTATACCGCTTCCGCCGAGGGTGATGGAGCCGCCAGCCGGTTTTAAAAATCCGCCAACCGCTTTCAGAATGGTGGACTTTCCGCAGCCCGAGGGCCCCAGCAAAATAAGCCTGTCCGATTCCGCGACATCAAACGAAACGTCGTCGGTTGCCGTGATAAGATACCGCGCCGTTTTGTACTGTAAGGTTAAATTCCTTACCTCCAAAAACGGGCGGTACGGCGCATTAGTTCCCGCCATTGCCTTATTCAAGAACCAATGGAAAGAACAAATCCCTTTCCGTTGGTTTACTTTTGATGGATCCGATTTCGTAAAGAAAATCAGTCCAGATCGTTATGTTAAGCGGCTTGGTAGTCCAGGTAATTTCCGGCTTATTGACGATTTTTTCGATAAGCTCGACGGGTTCTTTGGATTTTTGTATCGTTAGGTACAATTGGGCCGCCTCCCGCCTGTGTCCCGCTATCCATTCGTTCGCCTCGTTGAGGGACTTGATAATAACCGAGGCGAGTTTCGGGTTGCCGCTGTAAAATTTTTCAGACGTGGCGATAACATTAGTCGTATGCGGGCCGCCGAAGATATCGTACGAACTTAAAACCTGATGAATTTTCGGATCCTGCTGCTCCAGGGTGATGAACGGTTCATTGCCGAAGTGCGCGGTAAGCTCCCCCCTTCCCGAAGTAAGCGCGATAATCGCGTCCGGGTGCGGCAGCGCTACGGTAAACGGGTCGATTTTGTCAAACTCTCCGATGCCAAACGCTTTTGAGGCGGCGATTTGCAGGACTACCGCCTGAATCGAAACCTTGACGGAAGGTACGGCGATTTTGTCATTCGCGGTAAAATCTTTTACCGATTTTACGTTTGGGTTATTCGTGTTGAGAATGATAGGCGAACGGTCGAGCGTCGCGAAAAGTTTTGCCGCGCCTTTTGTCTTGTCCCACAGAATAGCCGCCGGCGCCGTACCAAGGCCGATAAGGTCAACGTTCCCCGAAAGAAGCGCATCGTTTGCCGCCGCGCCGCCACTCAGTTGAAGCCATTCAACCCTGATATCGCCAAGCCCGGCTTCCCGCGCGTTTTTCTCGATAAGTTTATGCCCTTCCAGCACGACAAACGCCAGATAGGGCAGGCCGAACTGCTTGCTGATACGAACTTCTTTCTTTTCAACAGGCTCTGCCGCGGCGACAGTGGAAGACGACGACTCTCCGCCACCACCGGCATACAGGCCCGACGTCAGCGCAAACAGAATTACAACAACAAAAAACACTATTCCACCTGAATTCTTCTTCATGATTTTTCTCCTCTAAAATTGATATAGACTGTTTTGTGAAATCCGGGCAAAGCCATCCTTCTGCCAGTCATAAGCCCGCCCGAAAACCTGTTCAATAAGTCATTTATAATTCAGAATTTGGGCGCATTTTTTTGGACGCGCTTCGCGCGTCCAAAAAAACCGGGCTTTCCGCTCCAAGTCCTCGGAATTGCCTCTGCAATTCCTGTGGGCTTTCCGCTTCAATCCCTGGCGCAGCAGCTTAGAACCAGTTCCCGGAATTGCCGTGAGGCAATTCCGGGGCAGCGAATTACCAAAGGTAATTCGCTGCGCGTAACCAGGCGGTCGCAATTTTGTTCTGACAAAATTGCGTGGTCTGCCACCAGGCACAGCGCGTAACGCGCTGTGCACGTCTTTATCACCAACCGGCTGCCGGACGCACAGCGGCAACGCAAAATCGCTTCGCAATTTTGCCATCAGCCCCCTAGGGGTTTCCAGGATATAAAACAGGCTCTTACTGAGCGCGATATACCGGAATACGGGAAAAGTGTTGCTTTAACACAAATAGCTGCGGTTTCCTTCGTCCAAAATAATGTAAATGTGATAGCTCATTTTCAATTCTCCTATATTATATTAATAATATCGGAATAATATAATATAAAAACTATAATTAACATTATTAATTTTGTCAAGTATTTAATGAGATAAATTTCGCAAAAATTGGATATCGCCGGCCTCCCGTTCGGCGTTGTTGCGCAGGACGGCCGCGGCGTAATCCTCCAAAAAGAACCAGGTTCCCGTAAGACCGGCGTAAGTTTTGTGCAGAAGCGCCTGGCCGCTGTTCGGAGCGCAGATAATCATGTGGGGAATCCCCAGCCGTGCCGCCGCGGGAGCTTCCAGCGCGCCGCCCAAAACCATCTCCGTGCCTGAGGCCGCGATAATTTCGTCGGTTTCGGCGCTGTCGGCGGTTTGGAAAACCTTGTCCGCGAGGCTTCCCGGAAACGGCGGCGGAGTTTCGCCTGTGCCGCCCGCGCGGGCGTCGGTAATGACGGCGGTATTAATCACGATCCCAAGGGTTTCGCGCAGAAACGGCGCGAGGCGCAGCAGGCAGGCGGCATCTCCCGCGAGGAGAGCGGTTTTCCGCAGCGATTCGGCATACCAGGCGTGCCTCAGCGAATCCAGCAGATAGCGGTATTGCTGTTCCTCGCGGGAAAGGAACTCCCGCAGGCATTCCTCATCAAGATGAACCCGCGAAGCAAGGCTGCCATAAAAACTTTTTACGCTTTCCATGCCGAGCGGGAGACTGTCAAAAACCATAAACGGTATGCCGTACTGTTCTTCGAGCTGTAGCGCCGCGGGGATTCCCCAACGGGAGAACACCAGCGTCTGTTCCGCTTTGACGCTCCGCTTTAGTTCGGCGGTTCCTTCGGGGCCGAAAAAAATATTGACGCACAGGCCCGCGGCCTCAAGCAGCCGCTTGATTTCCCGCAAATCTCCTTTATAGAAGGGGTCGGTTTTCGGCAAAACGCCGAGGACATTGACCAGACCGGGAGTTCTTTCCAAATCAAGTTTTTTCACTTCGCCGAGTTGCCGGAAAATCTCTTTCATCAGATTCGCGTACCCCCAATGCGCGCCGCCTTTGAAACCGGCGGAAAAATAAAAAACGGCGGGGATACTGACCTCGCGGGCTTCCCGCGTCATGGCGGCTATATCGTCGGCAACCATGGCCGCCTCGCAGCTTCCGAGGATAACGTACAAATCGCCGTCAATCACTTTCGCCGTATTTTTAATCTGCTCGCGAAGACGCGAAGCGCCTCCGAAAACAATCTGCTTTTCGATGACTTCGGTCGCGGGAACTTCCGGGCCGCACACGCCGCCGCAGACGGATAATTCCGCCTGACCCGCAAGATAATGCTGGTACACACAGCCGGCGTTGGCGTGCACGACGGGTACGGCGCCGTACAAGGCTTCTACGGTTTGGAGCGCTCCGTGAAGGTCGCAGCCGTGCCGGGGATTTTTCAGCGTTTCGTGTTTCACTTTACCTCCACCTTGACGTACCAGTTTCCGCTGCGTTTTAACCAGGCTGGCGAATACGGTGAACATGCGGTATTCGGAGGAAAAATTTTTGTTTGCGCTTTCACTATCTGGCGTGAGGTTTCCTCCACGCCCCGGTAGCCGTAAAAAACCAGATTATCCGTTGGCAGGGGATATATTCCGAGACGCGAAACGGCGGCGGCGCTGCCGGACGCGCCAACAAAGAAATCGCTTGGGTGTTTCGCGAGTGTGTTGATAATCTCAAACTGCTGTCCCTGCGCCACAATAAGCGGCGCGGCGGGAGACAACTGTGCGAAACCGTTCATCTGCGCCGCGTATGAAGGATCAAAATACGGTATCGAAAGGCCGGTAAGCCCGCCGCCCAATTCCTCCGCCAGCGCCGAGAACCCCAGGGCGCGAGAGAGATCCATTTCCAGGAATATTGTTTTGCCCGCGAGCGGCTTGCGCCCGCAAACGCCCGCCGCCGCGCGCGTTTCCCGCCGAATAAGGTCTTCGGCCTCTTTCCCCCGGCCGAACCGCCCGGCAAGGGTTAAAAGAAATTCCGCGGTCGCGGCCGTACCAACCGGCGGCGATGTTTTTACAAAAGGAACGCCGTATTGTTCTTCAAGACCGGCAAGGAAATATCCGCCTTCTGTATCGTTCAGCGAAACGCTGAAAAGCGCAGACGAAGCCCTGCGGATTCCCTCAACGCCGGAAAAGCGCGGCGAAAGGTTACAGGGAATATTAATCTGTGCAAGGAGTTTCGCGACCGCGGCAACATTTCCCGGATTTTCCGAAACAGAAAAAAGATTGACAAAAGGTTTTTCCGGTTTTTGCGGCGGCTGCGTAATGTGTTTCAAAAAAGCGTGGAAAACAGCGTCATATCCTGAAAGAGCGTTTTTTGTTTCAAAGCCGTTTACCGCGACGTATACAACCGGGCACGCGATTTCTTCTTCCAGTTCAAGGATTACGGCTTCAATGTCGTCGTTATTAATCGCGTTGACGGGCGTCCCCACAATAAAGATGATTTCAGCACGGTTCTCCTTGTACGCGCGTACAGCCGCGGCGCGGAGTTTTTTATCGCCTCCCAGAATAGTGTCGCTTTCGTTCAGGTTGGTCGTATACCAGGCGGGGCCGCGGCCGAATCCGGGCCGCGGCCCCGCAGCGGCGCAGCCCGCGCCGCCGTGAATGACAAGCGCCGCGCCCGGAATGCCGTTCAGCGCCTGAAGAGCATAGACAATCTCCCCCGGCCCGCTTTGGCTGAATGTACGGATCCTCTGTTCGTATCCGTTTCCCGCGCCGTCCCGCAGCAAAGACTCGAACGTACCGTGGTAGTGGCTGATCGCGCCGCAGCGCTTTTCCCTGGTTAAGGCTTTTTTCCCGTCAAACAAGGCCATACTCATACTCCATTCTTAGAGACTGTTCAATATCCTGGAACCCCCGGGCGCGCAAGGGGAGGGGGGGCTGGTCGCAAAATTGCGTATGCAATTTTGCCCGCTGCGCGGCGCAAGGGATTGCAGCGGAAAGCCCACAGGAAGCGCATAGGCGCTTCCGAGGACTTGGAGCGGAAAGCCCGGTTTTTTGCGGTTTGGGAATTTGCTGCGCAAATTCCCTGACCGCAAAAAATGCGCCCAAATTCTGATTATAAAGATTTTGAACAGGATCTTAAATCGCCTCCCTGATTCCTTCCACAACGCCGCTTTCAAGATTGAAAATTTTATCTCCCCAGTCCTTTGCCCAGGAGCGCAGTTCGGGCGCGGATAAAGGATTGGGCACGAGGAGCTGTTCATTTTCAGCAATCGTCTTCGCCAGCTTGCGGTACAGGGCGGCGTGCTGCGAGCCGGGATTCGCTTCGATAACCGTTTTTCCGTACAGTTCGCTCTGCGAAACCGTCAGCGAACGGGGAATGTATGCAGAGGTCTTCGCTCCGGTTTTGTGCGCAAAATCGTCAATGATGTTTTGCGAGTATCCCGCGGAAAGCCCGTTGCCGATAAGCCCCCCGAGTTTCGCGCCTCCTGTGGGAGCGTATTTACTGATGGCCTTAAAAAGATTGTTCGCCGCGTAGATCGCCATAAAATCGGAAGAGCTTACCACGTACACCCTGTCGGTAATGCCGTCGCGTATCGGTACGGCGAAACCTCCGCACACCACGTCGCCCAAAACGTCGTACAGCACAAAATCGGGTTTGAACTCCTCGAAAAGTTTTAATTCCTGGAGAAGGTTTACCGCGGCATTGATTCCCCGGCCCGCGCAGCCTACGCCGGGAACCGGGCCTCCGGATTCTATGCATAACACGCCCCGGTAACCTGGCCGGGAAATGTCTTCCAGGCGGACCTTGCCGCTGTCCCGCATACTGTCAAGAATCGTGGGAAGGTATTCGTTTCCCCTTAGCACGCTGGTCGAGTCGCTTTTGGGGTCGCAGCCTATCTGGATAACCCGGTATCCCGCTTCGGCGAGCGCCGCGCTGGTATTTGAGGCTGTGGTTGATTTGCCGATACCGCCCTTGCCGTAAATAGCGATGTGTTTCGCTTTGTGTTCCGCCATGATTATATCCTCTTTAAGGTTTCAAGAATGATTTTTGGTATAAGATGATAGCGGGCGTGGCTCCGGCGCTGTTCGTCTTCCGGTGTGCGTCCCGCGTAAAGGGATTTTCCGCTGAAGGAGTTGTCGGAAACGCTGAACAGCGCCCCGGCCCGTATGCCGCTTGTTTCGGCGGCCAGGAACAGGGCGGCGGTTTCCATTTCAATGGTATCGCAACCCAGGTCGAGTATTTCTTCCAAATGGGCGAACTCCGCGAAAAGGTTGTCGACGCTGAAGGTTTTTCCGCTGTGCAGCCGGTGGTTTTCGTTTTGCGGAACCAGCTTCGCCGCGGCGCTCAGCGTGAGGGATATCTCCCTGTTGGGATAATACTTTTGTCCGAAACAGTCGTTGCCTTTCACGCTTCCCGTTGTGATGTAGCGGCAACTGCCGTCGCCGCATACGGAATACTCCGGTATTATAAGGTCGCCTACTTGTATGCTGGGGACAATGCCGCCCGCCGCGCCGATAAATAGGACGGTGCTGCACGGGCTTGCGCCTAACGCGAATACCGCGTGGCATACAGCCGGCGCGCCGATTCCCGTGCGGATAAAGCTGATTTTTTTATCCCCCAGCGATACGTCCCAGACTTTTCGGTAATTGAATTCCGCCAGCGGGGTAATTTTGTCCGTATAGGGAAGAAACGAATCCGGTTCCCACATAGGCGTCAATACCACGCTTTCACGGATAAAAGACGCGTCACATTGAAAGGCGAGTTTGCAAATATCGCTTTCCTTTACGCCGAAACGCTCCATGCCGGCGAACAAATGCCGGCAGACCGGGCCGCCCCGCGCGGCGCCTGCGCCGGCCATTTCACGCGGCGCTGTATTTGAGCCGGCGGGCGTCATTTCAGTTCCACCCCTTCCTCCAGCCGGAACAAATCGAAATGCACGTAATCGTTCTGCGCGTTCGCGTCGTGGAGTTCGTCCCAGGTTACACCCTGCCTGCGATAGAGGGTTACGGTTTTTTCAAAAACCTCCCAATGCCAGTCCTGAACCGGCGTGCGGTGGCCTTCCAGCGGAGAGCCGACATTGACGTTCCACTGGCTTGGGTTCGCCAGTATCCCCTGTTCGATAAGGCAGGTAAGTCCTTCCAAAAGCGACTCTTTGGGTTCGATGCCGGCGACCATGGTGGAACGGACGCGGTGTTTTCCGAACACCTTCACCTCTTCTTCAAGCGCGGCGAGCCAGTGCTTTTTGCCTCCGCAAATCTGCGATTTACCGGGGCAAATGACATCAAACATTTTTTCGTCCCAGATTTCGATGTTAGTCGCTATGGTTTTGAATCCCGCTTCTTTGTATTTCGCAAAAATGTCAAAATCAAGCGGAGCGCCGATAACGCCCGTCCCGTTAAAATCCTCAAGACCCGTGTACTCCTGAATCGCTTCGGCGGCGTCGATGTAGTATTCCACCTCGCGGCGTTCGGAAATGAATCCGCCCGAAATGGTGATATGGTCAAAGCCTTCCCGATATCCGGCGGCGGCTGTTTCACCTATCTGCCGCGGGGTTTTCCATGTTATCCCCTGCGCTTCGCCGTATATGGATTTTGTCGCGTTGATATTGCAAAAAAGGCAGTCCAGACCCTTGTCCTTCAAAGAACATTCGTTGCTGTACGAAACAAACATCGACCCGTGGCCGTTATCCGCCGCGACCGTTCTCATGCTGGTCCCGTCTGAGGTTGTGCGCTGGTAATAATCCGGCCGCCTGGCAAACCCGATTTTTTCCAGAACGGTCTTTCCGTTATCGCGGATATTGAACTGCCCGTCCTCGTACACCAGGGAGACAGGGCTGTTTTGGTTCCAGCGGATCTGCGTGCGGTAGTTTCCCAGCGGCGTCAGAAAACAGCCGGGAAATTCAACGGATTTATGGGCATGCTTGTCAGGAGCGAACATCACATTGACGTATTCAATGAATTTCCCTCCCAAATCGAGGTTTTTGAAGATTCCCGGATCAAACGCAAGCCCTTCAACCAGTATCCGGTTTTTCAGATAAATCTCGTCTCTCAGCTTTTTTTTGCGCGCCTCATCATAGACTACAGCCATATCAGCCTCCTGAAAGATTCTTTAATTATATTAATCATATAGAATTAATATAATATAACAGCGGTATTTTTACTATAAAGCAGGAATTATGTCAAGAGGAGGGCGGGGCGTTTCAGGGCGTCGGCGTTTAGTTTTTCCCCTGCATACTAGCGCATTCCGCGGGCGCGGTGAGCGCCCGCTACAATCCATACATAACGGACAGCGACTGTCTTCATGCGCATTTTTTGCCCGTGGAACCCACGGG
>JAISAF010000360.1 GCA_031266855.1 Spirochaetales bacterium | reverse complement strand
GTCTTTATCACCAACCGGCTGCCGCCGCACAGCGGCTGACTGTAGCCGTAAAAGCAGACCAGTTATGCGCAATTTTATTTTATAAATTGCGCATAACTGGCTTTAATACTGGAATACGTTATGCGTAATTCCGAGGCCCGGTTCCAGGCAGGATAAATACGTGCGCAGCGCGAAGCGCTGCGCACGGGGGATAAAGCCTGCGAATTTGCCGAGGCAATTTTGCTGCCCCGCCGCTGGTGCGCGCGCCAGGGATTGTAGCGGAAAGCCCACAGGAAAGCGCCCTCCGGCGCTTTCCGAGGACTTGGAGCGGAAAGCCCGGTTTTTTTGGGCGGGCGAAGCCCGCCCAAAAAAAGGCGCCATAATCATGTTTTGGGGATTGGCGGTTTTGCTTTTTTTGGGCTATAATTCCGGTCTATTCTAGTGTGTTATAGTGGAGATTATTATGGCGGAACTCACGATGGAAACTTTGGTGTCTTTGTGTAAGCAGAGGGGTTTTGTTTTTCAGTCCAGCGAGATTTATGGGGGGCTGTCGTCGGCTTGGGATTATGGGCCGCTTGGTGTGGAGTTGAAGAACCGGATTCAGCGGTTCTGGTGGCGGGAGATGACGCAGCTTCATGATAATATTGTGGGGCTGGATGCGGCGATTCTGATGCATCCGCGGGTGTGGGAGGCTTCGGGTCATGTGGAGAACTTTACTGATCCGCTTGTGGATTGCAGGAAGTGCAGGCAGCGTTTTCGTGAGGATATGCTGCCGGTGGAGAATCAGAGTTCGCGCAGGTGTCCTGAGTGCGGGGGCGAGTTGACTGATACGCGGAAGTTTAATTTGATGTTTAAGACGAATATTGGGCCGGTGGAGGGGGACGCGTCGGTTATTTATTTGCGGCCGGAGACTGCTCAGGGTATTTATGTGAATTACCGCAATTGTATGCAGACGAGCCGTTTGAAGATTCCTTTTGGTATTGCGCAGGTGGGGAAGGCGTTTCGGAATGAGATTGTGACGAAGAATTTTATTTTTCGTACGTGCGAGTTTGAGCAGATGGAGATGCAGTTTTTTGTGAGGCCGGGGGAGGATGAGGTTTGGTTTAACAGGTGGCGCGGGCTGCGCATGGACTATTATAAGAAGCTGGGTATCAGGCCGGAGAAGCTGCGCTGGCATCAGCATGGGCCGGATGAGCTGGCGCATTATGCGAAGGACGCGTACGATATTGAGTATGAGTTTCCTATGGGCTGGCGCGAGCTGGAGGGTGTGCATAACAGGTCGGATTATGATTTGTCGAGGCATAGCGAATTTTCGGGGAAGGATCTTTCGTATCTTGATGAGGAGTCGAAGGAGCGTTTTATTCCGTTTATTATTGAGACTTCGGCGGGTTTGACGCGGAGTGTGTTGATGGTTCTGTGTGACGCATACGAGGAGGAGGCGCTTGCGGGCGGGGAGGTGAGGTCTGTGTTGCGTTTTCATCCTCTTGTGGCGCCGCTTACGGTTGGGGTTTTTCCTTTGGTGAAGAAGGATGGGCTTGCGGAGATTGCGCGGAAGATCGAGGAAGAATTGCGTGAGGATTTTACTACGTTTTATGATCAGTCGGGTTCCATTGGCCGTCGTTACCGGCGGCAGGACGAGGTGGGTACGCCTTACTGTGTTACGGTGGATTATGAGTCAAAGGAGAATGGCACGGTAACGCTGCGTGACAGGGACACTATGGAGCAGACGCGGGTCAGGGCGGAGGATTTGGCTGTGGTGATCAAGAAAAAGATCAGGGAGTACAAAAGGGTGGGATCGGCATGAATCCGGCTTTGCAGACGCTTCGGGATCGGGGGTTTATTCAGCAGTGTACGAATCTTGAGGGGCTTTCGGCGGCGATGGATGAGGGGCCTGTGGCGTTTTATATTGGCTGCGATCCTACGGGGGCGAGTTTGCATATTGGTCACATGGTTCCGTTTTTCGCGTTGCGGCATTTGCGTGGGGCGGGGCATAAGGGTATAGCGCTTGTGGGTGGGGGTACGGCGCGTATTGGCGACCCTTCGGGGAAGACGCAGATGCGCAGGGTTTTGTCTTATGCTGAGATAGACGCGAATGCGCGGGCTATTGGGGGCCAGCTTGATCGTTTTATTGGTTTTGATGGGGAGACGGCTTTTACGGTAAACAATAGGGACTGGCTTGCGGGTTTGAATTATATTGATTTTTTGCGGGATATTGGTTCGCATTTTTCGGTGAACCGCATGCTGACTTTTGAGTCGTACAGGAAGCGGATGGAAACGGGTTTGTCGTTTGTGGAGTTTAATTACCAGCTTTTGCAGAGTTATGATTTTCTTGAGTTATACCGCCGTCATGGCTGCCGTTTGCAGATTGGAGGGGATGATCAGTGGGGTAATATTGTCGCAGGTATGGAGCTTATCCGGCGGCTTGAGGGGGTGGAGGTTTTTGGTTTAACTTTTCCGCTTGTTACAACCGCCGATGGTAAAAAAATGGGGAAGACGGAGAAGGGGGCGCTTTTTCTTGATCCGGGGATGGTTTCGCCGTATGAGTTTTTTCAGTACTGGCGGAATATTCCTGACGCGGATGTTGAGCGTTTTCTTTTGATGTTTACGTTTTTGCCGGTGGATGAGTGCCGCTGTCTGGGGCAGGCGCGGGAGGCGGATATCAATGTGGCGAAGGAGCGGCTCGCGTTTGAGATTACTGCGCTTATTCACGGGAAGGAAGAGGCGGAAAAGGCTTTGTCCGCGGCTCGGGCGATGTTCGGCGGCGGGCGGGACAGGGAGGCGGTTCCTTCAAAGCGGCTGGGCGCGGGGGATTTGGGGCGGGGGCTTTCGGCGATTGAGCTTTTTGCGATGACGGATTTGTGTGGTTCCCGCGCGGACGCGCGCAGGCTGATTACCCAGGGGGGCGCTTTTATTAACGAGCGCAGGATTGAGGGTTTGGAAACTGTGGTTGACTCTTCGTGGCTTTCCGGCGGGGAGCTGCTTTTGAAGGCGGGGAAGAAGAGGTTTTTCCGGCTGATTGTAGAGTAGGAAGATACATGGGCAGGATAAACGCATAAGATTTTTTTGGCGCATTTTTTGTGGTCAGGGAATTTGCGGTGCAAATTCCCTGACCACAAAAAACCAGGCTTTCCGCTCCAAGTCCTCGGATTTTCCGATGCAAATCCTGTGGGCTTTCCGCTGCAATCCTTTGCGCAGCGGCAGCTTGAGAACCAAGGCCCCGGAATTGCCACAGGCAATTCCGGGAACACCTAATTGCCCGCAGCAATTATCTGCCCATACCCCGGCGGTCGCAATTTTGCTGTGGCAAAATTGCGTGATTTGTCACCAAGCGCGTAGCGAAACAGAGTGCACGTCTTTATCACCCACCGGCTGCCGCCCCACGGGCTTTTCGCGCTTCGCGAAAACAAACTCGCGGCTTTGCCGGAGATGCCTGATTTTTTAGAGTGGCGCTGCTCCTCCCCTCATTTAACCATAGTGATTATTTCCCCGCCGTGCGCGCCTTCCACTTCTTGTTTTTTAGGGTTAATAATCAGATCCATATCCTCAAGGGGTATGGCGCCGAGCAGTACCTGGTGTTCGCCGGGCAGTACCAGTGCGTTACAGGTTGATTCC
>JAISAF010000017.1 GCA_031266855.1 Spirochaetales bacterium | reverse complement strand
CATACTCTTGGGGTGGAGCTTCCCGCGGCTTTTCCCCGTATTTCCTGGGAGGAGGCGATGGACAGCTATGGTTCTGACAAGCCGGATTTGAGGTTTGATTTACGGCTGCGGAATTTCGGACCTTATGTGGAATCCGGGTCTTTTAGTGTTTTTGCGGATACTCTGGCGCGGGGCGGCGAGGTTAAGGTTCTTGTTGCTCCGGGCTGCGGGAGCTATTCCCGCAAGCAGATTGCCGGGCTTGAGGAGCTTGCGAAGACCTGCGGGGCGCAGGGGCTTGCCTGGGCAAAGGTCGTTTCTTCGGGGCTTGAGGGCGGCATCGCGAAGTTCTATGAAGCTTCCGCTGAACAGATTATACGCGGCCTGGACGCGAAAGAGGGCGATCTTCTTCTTTTTGTGGGCGCGGAAAAAGATATTGCCCGCGCGGCGCTGGGCGCTGTACGTGTACAGCTTGGAAAGGATTTGGGGCTGGCCGCGGGGGAGGGGAATTTCAAGTTCGCCTGGATTGTGGATTTTCCCCTGTTTGAATGGAACAGGGACGAAAGCAAATGGGAGGCCGCCCATCACATGTTCAGTATGCCTCAGGAGAAATATCTGGCGTCGATGGAACAGAATCCTGGCGAAGTAAAGGGTGATATGTATGACCTTGTGTGTAACGGCTGCGAGATCGCTTCGGGTTCTATCCGCATCCATGACCCGGAAATCCAGAAGCGCATTTTCAGTATTGTTGGTTACAGCGCGAAGGACGCGGCGGAGCGTTTCGGATTTCTCCTTGAGGCTTTTCGCTATGGGCCGCCGCCTCACGGGGGAATAGCTCCTGGCTTTGACAGGCTTGTTATGCTGATGTGCGGCGAGACTACCATACGGGATGTTATTGCTTTTCCAAAAAATACCCTGGGTGTTTCCCCGATGGACGATGCCCCTTCCGCCGTGGAGCAGAAACAGCTTGACGAGCTTCATTTAACAATACGGGAGGATAAGGATACAGGAGCTTCAAATCAGGAATCTGAAAAAACTCCTGATCCGGGACGGGATAAAGATAAGGAAATCCTCTAAAAACCCGCGATTTTCTTCTGCGGGCGGGCATCTCAAAATCCGGCCGCCTAATTGCCAGCGGCAATTAGGCGGGAGTCGGCGCCCCGGCAATGGAACGTTTTTAGAGACCTTTTTTATTTTTTAAATTTATTTAACCCATAATTTATTGTGTTATCTATATTCATCGCTTCCATTAAAACATCACGGGGATCATTATAGAAGTTTTCATCAAATATTTTATCTACTACATCTTTTCTTCCATTTGCTATCACTAAAATACTTCTCATTAATTGTTCCGCGCCAATATTTACATTCTTTGAATATACTGTTAATAACTTATTTTTAATATATGCGTTTTCACGTTTCTTTCTAAAATCATCTCTTATTCTGTTCAAAATATCTTCAGGCAGGAATTTAATTATAGCGGCATAATTTGAATGTAAATATTCAGACGATGTTTTAATAAAGTCGCATTCCTTGTCTTCTTTTTCATACGGTATATTTATAATCAGTTTATTTTCCGCTGTTTGTATGTCCTGTACAAATATTGAAAAACCATAATCCGTATAATTGGTCGCGTTACATATTTCAATTATAGCATGAGTATTTTCATAAATTATTTTTACATGGAATTTATTAATAACATGGGAACTGATTTTATAATCATATTCGTTTACCAGGAATTCAAAGTTTTCTATTATTTTCGCATAAGCCACATCTGAATCTGGAAAAGTATAATATGTTACCATAATTTTACTTTATGCGATTTTTATAAACTTTGTCAATTGCCGCTGTTCGGGAGTGTCGCTGTTCGGGCGCCTTGCGTTTATGAACCCGTTCCGGTGTAAAAACGGCAGAACCCCGCCGCCATTTTGCGGTAAATTCCATAGAGCCGCGAAAAAACCGGAGGTTACCGGACAAGTCTGTTGTTTTGCATCTTAATTTTAATAATTTTCAGATCGCTCAATTTTACCGTAAAATTTTCAGTTTTGTTTTTCAGTGCTTTTATTTGTTCCAGATATTCGTAAAAATCCATTTGTTCCAAAAATCCTATGTATTGGTCAAATTTATTTAACGCCTTAATATACCACATTTTCAATTCTCCGATATAATCATATAATTTAGCTTTTTTATATTCTGCTAAATCGAAGGATTTTACTTCTGATAGAATTTCAAACGGTTTTTTATCCGGATAATTTTTTAATACAAGTTTGAAACAACGTAAAGTATCTTCAACATCAAATCTTAGCCTCTTTTCACATAAGAATCTTAACCAGTCCAATTCTTTTTCTTTGACAAAATATTCTGCCAAAGGCACTAAAAAGTCATCTTCCGTAAACCAGCCCTGATGCGCGACGGAAACCGGTTCTTTATATTTCTTTTCCTTTAACCATTTATTAAAAATAAAATCCCGGCCTTCGCGGTAGGCATTCAGCCGCCGTGCTGTTTCTTCCTTTGTTTCAGAGGCTGTCCCGCGCCAGGGAAGATTATTCTCTTTTAGATATTTTTCAATCTCCTTGTACATTTTTGTGTAACTCATTATTTTATTATCCTTCTTTAGAAAATCTTCCAGCAGATTTTAGAAATAATTGCGCATAACTTCCTGTTACAGTCCCACCAGATCCCCGTCCTTCATAATATCCTGCGGCCTTCCGCTGGGAAGCGTCGCGACAATAGTCGGATTTGAAACAAGACCATCAAGATGAATAAACGCAGGAGCGTCCCCGTCATAGTTTGACCCAAGGGCGAAATGACAGGTGTGATAGACTTTTTCGTCTTCCAGCATATTACCGCTTATCCGCGCACAGGGATTCAGGCCGATACCGAGTTCTCCTATGTTGCGGGCATTGCGGGCATATACCTCTCCCATCCCCTGCGGCAGTTTGCCCTCCTTCTCAAACGTATAGACGTTTTCCTCTCCCCCGCAGACAGTCGCCAGAAGCTCCTCCGCTTCCTTTCCCCCTTCTATTAATTCAACATAGCCCTGGCGAACCTGTACCGTAATAGGCGTCTTAATCAGAATCTCTCCCTGCCGGGAACAGATGCTGCCATCAAAAACAATACGGCCCGTCGCCGAACCAACAACCGGCGACACAAAGGTCTCCCCGGCAGGCAGGTTCCCTCCCCTGCCAGGCACGGAAAAATCTCCATCATCCATAAAAGCATTCCGCCCCGCGACACTGAAAGAAATATCCGTACCATTCGCGTTTGTAACATGCAGGGAAACAGCGTCATCCAGAATTTCCTTTATCCGCAGACATTCCAGATGCATCCGCATATAGTCTACAGGTACAGTCCTGATAAAACTATCCACCGTTACGCGCGGCGACCAGAAAGCCCGCAGCGCCTTTTTCCCATATAAAAGATAGTGAAACGTACTGTCATAGGCCCGCTCCCCTTCCCGGTAAGGATGCTGTATCGCCGCCCTGTCTTTTCCAAGACGCTGGGCGCTTATGGAAATACATACATCAGGCGACGTTTTCAGCGCGCCGGTAACTTCCTCGCTGCAAAAATCAAACTGCGTCTTTACAGGCTGATACATAAGAACAGCCTCCGCGCCACATTCCTCCGCTGCGTCATACAAGGCGCGGGATATACGCGACACCTCGTCCTGCGGATTTGTTATAATTAATACCCTTTCCCCCGCCTGTACTTTCAGGGATTCGCGCACCGCGATCCGCGCGGCATTTTTCAAAGCCTCCTCCGTATTTTCCCCGGAAGTTTTTGCCGCCTTCCTGCCACTATTCGATCTTTTATTCATATCCCCATAATAGAAACATCAGGAACAAAGGGCAAGAGACCGCGCCAGCAGAAAATAGCGGGCGCGTTTTTTGCCCGTGGAATCCACGGGCAAAAAACCGGGCTTTCCGCTGCAAGTCCTCGGAATTGCTAATGCAATTCCTGTGGGCTTTCCGCTGCAATGCGTCCGAAGACGGTCGCTTTCCGATAGGTATGGATTGTAGCGGGCGCTATCGCGCCCCCGGAATCCCTTGCGCGGCGGCAACTCAAAACCAAAGCCACGGAATTGCCGGGAGGCAATTCCGTGGACAACAAACGCCGACGCCCCGCCTGAAAATTTAAAAATGTTGACAAAACAATATATACTGATTAAAATCATCGGATAAAATAATATGGAGATAATCAAGTGTTCGCAGTAAAA
>JAISAF010000217.1 GCA_031266855.1 Spirochaetales bacterium | reverse complement strand
CGAATAAGTTTTTTGGGAACTTCCTTCCTCAATTCCTTTTCTTTACGGAATGCCTTATCAATGTAAGCGGCAATTTTTTCGTGTCTTCGGTACACAGAGGCGGGTATGGGTTTACGGATCTGCTCGATGACCTGACGGGCGATTTTCTTGTCCTTTATCTCCGTGGGCTGCACGGGTTTAACTTTGGCTGCCATTTTGTTATCTCCCGCCTTGAATGTAGCGGATTTTTGAGGATTGGGCAAGGGCGAATTTCACGGTTTTTCGTGCGGAAATTGTGTATTTCCCCTCTATAACTAATAAAAAAAAACAGAATTTTTACCGCGAAGTAAAATAAGCCGAATAAATTTTTTATTCTCCTTCCTCAACTTTTTTTACTTTTTCGACTGTGCGGTAAATTTATTTTTCCTTGCGGTCATAGTATAATATTTCTCTAATTGCGCGTAACACCGGCTGTGCGGCATCGCTTAGCCGCTGGAGCGCGCGCAATGGGATTGCAGCGGAAAGCCCGCAGGAATTGCATTGGCAATTCCGAGGACTTGGAGCGGAAAGCCCGGTTTTTTGCGGTCAGGGAATTTGCGGCGCAAATTCCCTGACCGCAAAAAATGCGCCCTGATTTTTATTCTTCTCTTCCGCTTGACAGTTCATGTTTTTCCGGCATATAGTTGAGTGGGCTGGTTATGAAGACTGGCGCCGCCGCATGAAGCGCGCGTAATTCCTTGCGAAAAGACCGTTTGGTTTTTTAGAGTTTTGTGAGTAAAGGCCATGAAGGCTTATATCCTGTACCGGAATGACAGGGTGAGTCTTGTGGCTTTTTTATTTTAAGGGGGTTGTTATGCACATGGCTGACGCGCTGCTCTCGCCCACGGTTGGCGGCGCGATGACGGGTTTGAGTGCGGTGGCGCTGGGTTGCGCGGTGAAGAAGATTT
Source organism: Spirochaetales bacterium (assembly GCA_031266855.1). Lineage (GTDB taxonomy): Bacteria > Spirochaetota > Spirochaetia > DTKZ01 > DTKZ01 > JAISAF01. The sequence continues at coordinate 3,168 of JAISAF010000217.1, read as the reverse complement.
CCGGCGGCAGGCTGGATGAGAAGAAAATTCCCATGATGGGTGTTATGGGCGCTTTTGTTTTTGCCGGGCAGATGATTAACTTTACTATTCCGGGGACGGGTTCGAGCGGGCATATCGGGGGTGGTATTCTGCTTGCGGCGCTGTTGGGGCCCTGTCCCGCGCTGCTGACGCTTGCTTCGGTGCTGCTGATTCAATGTTTGTTTTTCGCGGATGGCGGGCTTTTGGCTTATGGCTGCAATGTGTTTAATATCGGCGTGACTTCGTGTTTTCTTGCCTACACGCTGGTTTTCAGGCCGCTGGTGAGAAAGGGCCTGGAGGCGCGGCGGATTATTCCGGCGTCAATTCTGTCGGTTGTGCTGGGCCTTCAGGCGGGAGCTTTCGCCGTTGTGCTGGAAACTCTTGCATCAGGAATAACCATGCTTCCGTTTGCGGCTTTCGCCGCCCTGATGCAGCCGATTCATCTTGCCATTGGGCTGGGAGAGGGGATCGTTACCGCGGCGGTTTTGTGTTACGTTCATAGCGCGCGGTCGGAAATTCTGGAAGTGTGCGTGGCGGGGACAAAAACGCCGGCACAGGTTCCTATGAAAAAGATACTGGCTGTTTTCGCGGTGCTGACGGCGCTGGTGGGCGGGGGGCTTTCCCTCTTTGCCTCGGCTTATCCCGACGGGCTTGAGTGGTCCATGGAAAAGGTCGCGGGAAGCGCGGAACTGGAACAGGATACGCCGCTGCATGAAGCGGCGGCGGGGTTTGTGGAGGCCACCGCCGTGATGCCTGACTATGGTTTTGCCGGGCAGGAAGAAGGTTCCGCCCTGGGTACCGGCACTGCCGGTATTGTAGGCAGTGTGCTGACAATTATCCTGGCTGGCGGCGCGGGTCTGGCGGTTCACGTTTTGCGCGGAAACCAGCGGGGGAATCCGCATGGGGATCCGCGGGGGAAAAAGAACGCGGGCGCGGCATAGCCGCTGGTTTCCGCGGTGGTTTTCGCGCTGAGGCACGGAAAATAGGCACGGAAAGCTGGTGCGGAAAGCAGGCACGGAAAGCAGGGACGGAAACACTTTCTTGAGGGGTTGTTTATGGCGAATCTGTATCAGGCGGCGGCGGGGATGGACAGGCTGGAAAGACTCAGTCTGGGGGATTCTCCTGTTCACCGCCTTCATCCCTTTGTCAAACTGATCACCGCAATCGTCTATATAGGCGTAGTCATTTCCTTCCCCGCCAGCGCTGTCTCCGGCCTTGTCCCCTTTCTGCTGTATCCCTGTCTTCTTATTCCCGCGTCGGGCACGCCGCTGCGGCCCCTCGCGGGCCGGCTTCTGTGCGCCCTGCCGTTTTCCCTCATGGGCGCCGTGAGTAATCTTATTCTAATGAGGGACGCGGCTTTTTCCATCGGCGGTTTTTCCGTCAGCTTTGGCATGCTGTCCTTTGTTTCAATTATGCTGAAAACTTTTCTCACTGTCTGTGCCGTGCTTCTGCTTATCGCGACAACCCCCTTCACGGAAATAAGCGCCCAGCTCGCGCGGCTGCGCGTTCCGAAAATTGTTTGCCTACAGCTTATTATGACCTACCGCTATATCGGCCTTCTTCTGCGGGAAGCCGCTTCGATGATGAGCGCGTACTTTCTGCGGGCTCCAAAGCAGAAAGGCATACGCATGAAGGATATGGGGAGCTTCCTGGGCCAGCTAATTCTGCGCAGCGGCGATCGCTCCAGCCGCGTCTACCAGGCAATGCAATGCCGCGGTTTTCGCGGCGTTTACAGCGGAAGCCTGCGCGGCGGCCCCGGCCCGTCCGGCTGGCTCTATACAGCCGCGCTTGTATCAGGTATTCTCTTCCTGCGGTTTTTCAATTTCAGCCTTTTTCTGGGCACTCTGGCGGGGTAAAGTCTTTCGTGATACAGGTGGAAAATTTAACGGTGCGCTATATCCCTTCCGGGCCGGTAGCCGCGCTTCGGGAACTAAGTTTCCGCGTCAGCGCGGGAGAACGCGTCGCCCTTCTCGGCGCAAACGGCGCGGGAAAATCCACGCTGCTTCTTTCCCTTGTGGGAGTCCTCCCCGCCGCTTCGGGATCCCTGCATATTGACGGCACAGGTGTTGAAAAAAAAACATTAGGCGAAATACGACAAAAAGCGGGCATGGTTTTTCAAAATCCGGACGACCAGCTTTTTATGCCCTCGGTATATGAAGATATCGCCTTTGGCCCCCGCAATTACGGCATCGCCGAACCCCTCATCCAGGAACACGCGCACAGCATTCTCGAAAGCCTGGGCATCAGCCACCTCATGAACCGGATGAGCGCGAAACTTTCCGGCGGGGAAAAGCGGCTTGCGGCCCTTGCCGGAGTCCTTGTGATGAACCCCCTGGTCCTGCTGCTGGACGAACCCGGCTCCTTTCTCGATCCCCGCTCGCGGCGGCGGCTTATCGGAATCCTGCACGGCCTGCCCCAGACGCAGCTTATCGCCACCCATGATCTGGACCTGGCGCGAAAAATATGCGGCCGCGTCATACTCCTGAAAAACGGACGACTGGCCGCGGACGGCGAAACCAGCCGGATTCTCCAGGACACCGCCCTGCTTGAAGACTGCGGACTGTAACACGAAAAAAGACGGGCGCATTCCAGGGCCGCTTGCGGCGGCCCCGGAACCGGGCTTTCCGCTCCAAGTCCTCGGATTTGCCCATGCAAATCCTGCGGGCTTTCCGCTCCAATCCCTTGCGCAGCAGCTTAGAACCAACTCCCGGAATTGCCGTGGCAATTCCGGGGCAGCGAATTACCAAAGGTAATTCGCTGCGCGCAACCAGGCGGTCGCAATTTTGTTCTGACAAAATTGCGTGGTCTGCCACCGTGCACAGCGCGTAACGCGCTGTGCACGTCTTTATCACCAACCGGCTGCCGAGCGGCAGCTCAAAACCAGAATTTTTACCGCGAAGTCGAAGAAGTTAAATAAGTTTTTGCTTCCTTTTTTTGCTTCTCCGCCCCTGCCCATCTTCGACCTTGCCAGCCCGCTCGGCGTAGTCTCCAGACTACGCCGTGTTAGCAGTAAGGCTCCAGCCTTGCAAAGCCAAGCAGCAGGGCATCACTCATTCATTTTATCCGTTCAACCGGAATAATCCGTTCGGCGCAGGCTGGAGCCTACGCCGGGATAGAAGCAAGCGTCCACGCTTGCGGCTTTGGAACCAG
>JAISAF010000194.1 GCA_031266855.1 Spirochaetales bacterium | reverse complement strand
GTGATCGATCAGGGACGGATTGCTGCAAATGCCCACCGCACCCCCCGCATAGATCTGGACGCTGCTCCCTGCGGTAACGCTTATATCCCCGCTCGCCCGGCAGCGGGAGACGGCGTAGTCCAGTTCGCTATCAGGGGTTTGGAGGCGCGCTACGATATCCCCGCCGTATACCTCCGCTCCGAAACTGACCATACCTTCGGCCTTTACCGCGAGGGACACGGAACAATCCCTTATGCCGCTTGAGCCTCCGAGCTCCCCGGCTACACCTCCGGCATAGAGACCGCCAGAAGAAGCGCCGGAGGAAACGCTCAGGGTTCCGGCCCCCTCCACCCGGCAGTTGTCTACCGTGGTATTAGACAGAGAACCCGCAATGCCCCCCCCACTTTTGAGTTGGTGGATATCGAGGTAAAACCCAGGACACGACCCGAGGGAACTTCCACTATCAGGTTCCTCAGTTTGGTTGATACAAGCTCAACCACGGTGCTACCCACGACACCCCCAAGGTATTGAATATTGCCCGATAGCATGGCTTCATTGTCGATAACCACCTTCAAGTCGCGGATCTCCGCGCTGCCAATTGTCCCAAAGAGACCAGTGGAGGGTCCAGCCGCCGGTTTAAGGCCGCTTATGGTATGGTCGTTACCGTAGAACGTGCCCTTGAAGGGGTTTATTGCGCCGCTCCCTGTCCCTTTAGGCGACCAGGTTCCGGTCAAGGCAATGTCGTTTACCAGTACATATTTTTTGTTGGCGTTGGCGTTGCCGGTGGCCATGTGTTTCAGGCTGATAGTTCCATCGCTGTCGTCGTTATCATTGCCGTTATCAGGAATTTCAATGGCCGGATAGGTATTGCTCACGCTCATCCCCGAACCCGCAGCCCCCGGCGCGCCGAGAAGCCCCGCAAAACCCAGTGAACAGAGTACACGTTATTAGACGGGGGCCGCATTGCCTGTAGCGCACAGTTCGACGGCGAACCCATCGGAGTAAGAGGTGAGACGGGATTATTTCAAAAAGTACCAGATACCGATTTTTTCCCTTATTCGTCTATGTTTTCATATTTACGAAATTCCAATTAAAAGTTTTATAGTTTAAATACAAAAAGTCATCTATAGAAAATAGATTCGTTTTGGAAGATTCATTTGTTTCTATAGCCGCAGATGTAATAAGCCAGCTCCATTTAATACTCTTTCCTATTCTGAATTCTTCTATTTCATAAAAATTTAGTTTTATTTTTTTCTGAGAAAACGCTATATCGGAATTATCGGGTAATGATATTTCAATTTGCATATCGGTCGTTTCTTTTGGGTAGTCCTCAACGCAACTATTATCAAAGGTTCTATAAATTATAAAAATATTTTCTATGTTGCTATCGTGAAAATTATAGGCTTTTTCTAACAAAAATGGCAAATCAGTTTTATTGTTCTCCATAATACATCTCCATAATTTTATATTCATCTATCGTTGTTTTATTGAAAAGCGCGCCTGGCGCCATTCATCCCCGGCTAAATCTTTCAGACTCAAAAGAAACACCCGCAATAATAGAGCTGTTCAGAAACCTCAGTTTCTGAACAGCTTCGGAAACGGCTTCAATGTAAAAACAGCGGAATTTGCCGCCATTTTGCGGCAAATTCGCCAGACTTGTGAGAGAACCGGAAAGTTATCGAACAAGTCTAATATATAGTATTCTATTAAGATTAATCAATACGAATATCACTATTAATGCATACGCTATTAATAGTCCTGATTTTCTTTTATCCATTTAAATCCAATACACCCATTCGTTGTATTTTCAATTCATTTATTTCAATACTATTTGAGCTTCCGGCTTTATACTTGTCGACTATTTTACGAATAAATTCCTCATGCGGTGATGCACCGTTTCCATATTCAGACAGCATTCTGCTTATAGTTGCGGACGTCAGTTTTATCATTTCTTCTGCTATAAAAACAGCTGCCTGTGCCTTGATCAGTTCTTCAAGTATATTAACATCTTTTTTATCGCCGGGTTTGCAATCTGGAACATTCCAGCTAATTGTTACTTCGAGCATAAAAAGAACATTATCGGAAGATTGTGCGAATGTACGGAATATTTTATTCCCCGCGAGATTACCATCATTGGCACAGCCAAACAAGTTGGAATAGCTCATGTTTAACAGGCATTGCAGGAATACTTTAACCATTTTCACGGCTTTTTAACTCCAGTCCGAACTGTTCGTATAACCGGTGCCATTCATTTCAATTTGTATCCTGAACGCTTCAAGTTCTGACTCGATTATAGAAACTTTTGCCTTCGCTTTCATTTACGCAATTTTGCATGACAGAAAGAGTATAGTATCTTTTGCGAAAGGCCGCAAGGATTTCCGGCAACGAGGCTTTGTACCGGAACTTATTCGGCTTATTTGACTTTACGGTAAAAATTCTGATAGGGGATTGCGGGAGCGCGAAGCGCGAAAAGCCCGTGAGCGCGCGCACCAGCGGCACCAGGCATGAAGCGCAGCGAAGTGCGGGGGAAACCCGGAAAAGAAAAACGCGTTTCCGGCAGATTCCCCGAAGTCACTTCTGAGGCGGCTGCGCCTGGGAAAACTCAAGATTATCGAAAAAGACCAGGCTCCATATTGAATCTTCGGTTTTCATTGCCCTGATATGTACCCTGTCGCCCGCCTGGGTAAGAGGCGCTTCGGCAAAACCGCCACCGGCAAGAAGGATTCTGTCATGCGCCTCATCAATGATAAAGTTATAGTAGGTTTCCCCGCCCTGGGTGTACTGGCCCCGGCGGAGTACCCTGCCGGTAACCTCGAAAAGTTCCACCCCCGGCGAGTGAAGGACAGCCAGTCCCTGACCACGGAGCTTCGCGAGATAGTCTATTCTGGCTGCCTGAATTGTCGCGCCTACGCCGGTAATCTGGTGTTTGGCGATATTAACCAAGGCAAACATTTTGGCGATATGGCTGCCCGGGTCCTCCAGGCTGAAAAAATACGTGGGCTGGCCCTCAACCATCGCGGGCACAGGAAAACCGGCCTGATAGCGCAAATGCCGTACCCGCTCGTCTCCCAGCGCCGAAAGCTGGGCGGCCCATTCGGTAGCCCCCGCAAGATTAAAACGCTGAACAGCCTTACTGCGGAGGTTCACAAGTACAAAACCCACAGTGGCCTCATCCGAACCGGCATACGAGGTGAGGCTGTCAAAAAGATAGCAGCCTCCATCGCGGTAAACCAGCGCGTTGCCAGGGTCGGATTGCAGAAGATCCGCTTTCGCAAGCCATCTGTTCCAGTAGCCGCCCCGCAGTTCTCCCCAGTGGGAAAGCTGCTCCTCAATAAACTCCACAGGCTGCACCCTGTCCACCCACGCAGGAACCTCCAGCGGGCTGTATTCCTGAATATCCCCGCTTACCGCGTCCACTATCAGAAGGGATGAAAGTTCCGCGCCGCTCCAGCCTATAGTATTCCTGTAGACAGGAACTATCCAGTATGGATGCAGCTCGTCGTCAATCTCAAACACCGTATAACTGGTAAGCGCTGTGGGGCTGTAGGAATACACGATTCTTTCAAGTTTATCCCCCCAGGCCGCGTGCCCCGCGGGCTGCACCCGTATTTTCAAATCCCTGCCATCAAGCCGTGTAACAAGCCGCACATCGTCATTATCCGTCATGGACACCATAATATAACCAGGCGTACCCCCGGAATTTCTACTGTAGGCAAAAAAACCTTTATGCAGAATAGGCGCGACATGGTAGAGCCTGCCACCCACTTCCTGCCGGGTATACCCCTGAATTACTACAGAGGAACCTATAGCTCCCAGTTGGCCAAGGAGCTTGTCCCCCAAAACCGCGGCCTGTTCCACACTGACCCAGGGAAGCTGCGCGGGATCAAAGGGCGGCAAATCCTGTTCGCCGAGTTCCGAAGGTTCAGGAACACCCAACTGGAGCGCATACCTCCTGGCGTTGATAAGCCCGCTCGAAAGGCACCCGCCCGCGCCCATCACAAGCACATAGGCCAGAACAGGCAGAAAAATAAACACGCCGGAGTACCGTCTCCGGCGGCCAGCCATCAGAAAAGTCGTACACAAAAGCACAAGAACCGACAGCCAGTACGCGGCGCTCCCCGCCGACGCCGGATTAAAAGGTATATGCCATTTCCACGTCCCCAGCCAGCCCAGAACCACAATCTCAATACCACACGCGACAAAGGCAAGCGCCATACCATCCTCCCTTCGGAAAGCGACCGTCTTCGGGCGCATTTTTGGCGCTTCGCGCCAAAAACCGGGCTTTCCGGGACTCCGCTATCGCTGCGGCCCCAGCGCTCCGCGCTGTGGCTGCTTCGCATCCCTCCAATCCCTTGCGCGCGCACCAGCGGCAGCGCAAAATCGCTTCGCAATTTTGCCACCAGCCAGGACGCATGGGCGACCAGCCCCCCCCCTTGCGCGCCCAGGGGTTCTCAGGATATTAAACAGGCTCTCAGAACCGCCCCGCCCTCTTCCGGTATTTTACCGTATCATCTTATTTTTTTCCCGTCCATATCCGCCGCCCGCACAGGAAAAAAATTGCTGTGGCGCTATTTTCTCCCCAGGAATAGGAAATCCCATAGGAGAAGACGTACCGCAGCGGCGGCAAAAGACCGGATGATGACGGCTGATGTGTAATGACAACCGGAGTATTTTTATACTGACGCGGCCTCCATTCCAAATATACTAAATAATAGTGCAAAGGAAGTTACAGATGACATAATTTTCCAATAGATCATAATTTTCCTGTTTTTTACATAACCCGTAATAAATATATGCGAAAAAAACAAACTTATCGCTGTCAGGAAAAGCGGTAAAATCGAACACCAGAAAAATACCTGCCTGTCATGTTCATTTAACAACATACTTATCGATACAAATAAATATAAGGATGAAAGCGTTATTTGAGGAATTATCCTTCTAATTGTTTTTGAAAAAGATATTTTCTTTGAAAATAGAATTATCACTGAAATGATCAATTCAATAAAATATATTACCATGAAAATATAAAATAGATAAGTTACAATCCAATTAAAAATAATCTGTACGTTAGATTCAAATGGGAAAAACCAGCCAATGAAGATAAACAAATCTATAACGCAGAGAATTATTGCGTAAAAAAATACGAACCGATCAACATTATTTTTTAAAATTTGTCCTCCCATGATTTCACCTTACGCATATTTCAACACTCTGTCAATGTATTTTCACCTGATAGCTGTTCAAAAAAAGCATGGCTGTTAGAGATTTTACCGCGAAGCCGAAGGAGGAGAGCAAAAATACTTCATTCCTTATTCGACTCTCGCGATTTTGCGTGGCAAAATCGCGGGGCTTGCTGGCAGGCGCCGCGCCGGGCGGCAGCCTTGTGTATGCGCGGCATACACAAGGCTG
>JAISAF010000082.1 GCA_031266855.1 Spirochaetales bacterium | reverse complement strand
AAAAACTTTCTATTGCTGGTACTGCACACAGGAAAAAATTGCTGTTTCCACAGCAATTTTTTCCTTTAGGACGGGAAATCATATAAGGAAAGTTTTTAGAGCTTCCCTTATGGGCAATTTGTGAAACAAATTGCCTCCGCCTGGTTCTACGCGCATAATTGCCAAGGCAATTCCGGTGGCATGTTTTCAAGCTGCTGCGCCAGGGATTCCGGGGGCGCGATAGCGCCCACTACAATCCATACCTATCGGAAAGCGACCGTCTTCGGGCGCATTGTAGCGGAAAGCCCACAGGATTTGCATTGGCAAATCCGAGGACTTGGAGCGGAAAGCCCGGCCCCCGCGCTGCGCGGGGGAGGCGCCCGAAAGATAAAGATAAAAATTCCTGTGCGTTTATTCCGCGGCTCTGTGTTCTTGCCTTGTTCCTCTGCCCCGGAGGTGATACTATACGTCCATGCGGACTGTGAATACGAAGGAGTGCGGGGCGTTATGATTTGGGAAAAATCCGCGCTCGACCAGGCAAAGGTGCGGCAAATCGCGGACAGGTATGGGGTGAGCCTTATTACGGCTTCGATTCTCGCGCGCCGGGGGATTGAGAATCCTGATGAGATGCTTTTCTATTTGGAGACTGATCCCCGTTTTCTTCATAATCCTTTTTTGTTTGTGGAAATGGAGGATGCTGTTGATCGCATCCTTGCGGCGAAGGAGGAGGGGGAAAAGGTTCTTGTTTTTGGGGATAGGGATGTCGATGGTATAACAAGTATCGCTCTTCTGGTGCGGACTTTGACTTCGTTGGGACTGGATGTGTCCTGGCGGCTTCCTTTGGGCGACGAGCCGTATGGGCTTACCCTTCAGGCTGTGGAGGATTTTGCCGCGGGGGACGGGACGCTGATTATTACGGTGGACTGTGGTATTTCCAATGTGCGGGAGATTGCGCGCGCCCTGGAGCTGGGAATTGATACGGTTGTTGTTGATCATCACAATCCCCCGGAAGAGCTTCCCCGCGCCTGTGCGATTCTGAATCCCAAGGTGGAGGATTCGGGCTACCCATTTCGCGATTTGGCGGGTTGCGGTGTGGCGGCAAAGCTGGTGTGGGCTTTGCGTTTCGCCGGGACGGGGTTTTACAACGAAACCTTTACCCTCCTGAATGTAAGGCCGGGAAACGATACGTACATTCTTGACGCGGTGCGGATGCGCAATCTTGTTGTTCTGGACAGCATTAGCGAAACTTTAAGTCCCGGCATTGTTACGGTGGAAGGGAGCCGCCTTCTGAAATTCTTTTCGGGGCATGTACTTGTGTATGGCGCTAAACCTCAGAAAGACATGCTGCGGAAGATTTTTACCCGTGCGGATATTGGTCTTTTTGATATGGAGCCGGATATCGCGAAGGTTTTTCCGGGGATACGGGGAAAGAGCCTTCTGCGTCTGCGGGAAACTTCGCGTCTTGATCTTTTCAGGGGCGACGTCTGTAGCGAACTGGATGTTTTTGTTGATTTGTATACGTCCTGGGTGATCAAAAGTAATCCGAAGCTTTCCGATACATATACGGCTCTTTTTGATCTTGTAGCGCTTGGAACCATAGCGGATATGATGCCGCTTTCCAACGAAAACCGCATCATCGTGCGTGCCGGCCTGGAACTTCTGAATTCCAAGCCCCGCGATGGCATTCGCGAACTTATGCGCGTACAGGATATGCTTGGTAAACCTTTGACTGTCCGCGATGTCGCCTGGCAAATCAGCCCGCCTTTGAATGCTACAGGGCGTATGGGCGAACCGGACAGGGCTGTCAGACTTCTTTTGAGCGATAGCCAGGAGGAAAGGGACACTTTGGCGCGGGGCATTGTGGAATTGAATGAACAGCGGAAAAAGATCGTTGACGATATGTGGGAAACCATTCTTCCCGACGCGCGGGAAAGTCTGGAAAAAAACGACAGTAAATTCGTTCTTGTTTGCGATTCCCGGATTCACCGGGGCATTACGGGGCTTCTGGCCCAAAGGCTGGTCAAATTTTTTGATGTGCCTTCCGCGGCCTGCGCTGTTCTGGACAGCAAGGTCATTGGTTCCCTGCGCAGTACGCGGGGCTACGCGGCGCTGCCGTTCCTTGAAAAATGCGCGGACATTCTGGCTGAATACGGCGGTCATGATTTTGCCGCGGGTTTTAATTTTTTACCGGACAGGATTCCCAGCTTTCAGAAGAGGCTTGAAGAGCTTCTGCCGGATATTGTTCTCTACGAAAAAGAGGAAGCGAAAATTTCCATTGACGCGGAACTTCCTCCTAAGTTTCTTAAACCGGATGTGGAAGAGATTCTGCGGTTTTTCGCGCCCCACGGGGAGGGAAATCCGGCTTTGACTTTCATGACAGCGGGGGCCGTGGTGGAGGATATTTCGTTTATCGGTAAAGACAAGACTCATACGCGCCTGCTCCTGCGCGCGGGGGAACATGCCTGGCCCGCGGTTTTCTGGAATTCCGCGGACAGGGTAGGAAAGGATTTCAGCAGGAACGACACGGTAAACCTTTTATATCAAATGGAAAAGAATTACTTCCAGAACAAGGAAACCCTGCGGCTTTCGGTTATTGATATAAAGCGGATATAGATGAGCTTGTTCTAAAACTCATGTGCGCATTTTTTGCCTGGCGTCTGCTTCGCAGTCTCCAGGCAAAAAACCAGGCTTTCCGCTTCAAGTCCTCGGATTTGCTTATGCAAATCCTGTGGGCTTTCCGCTGCAATCCTTTGCGCGCGCACAGCGGCAGCGCAAAATTGCTTCGAAATTTTGCCACCAATCCCTTGCGCCCCACGGGCTTTCCAGGTTTTGGAACAGGCTCAGATATAAAGCGAATATAAAAGATAAAGGAAATATAAAACAGTATGTATAAAAAGGCGCCTATGAAAAAGTTTTTTCGTCTCTTTTTTCCGGGTCTGTACCTGTTCGCGGTTTTCTCCGGCTGCCTGTACGCCCGGCCCCAGGCTGAGACTGAAGCCCCGGTCGAGATTGGGGCCGCGATTGAAGCGCCGGTTCCAGAGCCGCCCGCCGCGCAGCCGCTGGTTTTTACCGCGGCAGAGTCGGTTGTCCAGGGCGATATTTTCTGTGTACTGATACAATCGCCACAAACAAACCGCATTAAAGGCGTTCTTGCCGATCTTTCAGGCGGCGACGGAAAAAAAATCCTTTCGATGACTGGTTTTCCCGTTCCGCCCCGCGCCACAACTCCCGCCGCGGATAACGCGGACCCTGCGGACCCCGCGCCTGAAACAGGGGAAACCTGGGCCGTCCTTGGAGGAATATCCAGCGTACAGAGGCCCGGCGATTATACCCTGAATCTGCGCGCTTCCTGCGAAGGCGAAGAGGATACGGTTTTTTCCACCCCTATTGCGATCAGAGGCAGAAGTTTTATTAGTGAAAACATTCCGCTGAATGAGGACATGTCTTCCCTCAGAGCCGACCCCGACCCCCGCAAAGCCGCCGAGTCGCGGGAACTTTGGGCGCTTCTGGTAAAAACCGATACCTCTTCGGTATATCACCTGGACAGCCTTTCCCTGCCCGTAAACGGGAACTTCCGGGAAACCTCGTTCTTCGGCGACAGGCGGACATTCCTGTATACAGACGGCGGGAAAGCGAACTCCATTCACTATGGCCTTGATTACGCCACGCCCCGCGGGACTCCCGTGTACGCCTCGGGCGCGGGAAAAATTGTCATGGCAAAACAGCGGGTCCTGACCGGGTTTTCGATTGTTATTGAACACCTTCCCGGAGTATACACCCTGTACTATCATCTGGACAAAATAGACGTAAAGCTGGAACAGCTTGTAAAAACAGGCGATAAAATTGGAGAATCCGGTTTTACCGGCCTCGCGACCGGCCCCCATCTGCATTGGGAAGTACGCGTTGCGGCTAACGCGGTGGAACCCAAAAATCTGCTGACACTGCCCCTGCTTCCAGGCGCGCACTAGCGCTCTTTCTATAAAAAGCGGCTGTCTTCGGGCGCATTTTTGGGCCGCCCCAGGGCGGCCCAAAAACCGGGCTTTCCGCTCCAAGTCCTCGGATTTGCCTATGCAAATCCTGTGGGCTTTCCGCTGCAATCCCATTGCGCGCGCACCAGCGGCTCACCCGCGCTGAACCAACCCCCGGAATTGCCGCTGGCAATTATGTGCCCACAACCTGCATAGTTATATACGGCAATAAGGTTTACCAGCGCCGGGCCGCGTTACCTGCAAATGCATGACGCGCTTTCGCGCGCGTTTTCCTGGCCGTTTTGCGGCGTTTTACGCCGCAAATGCGCTCAAAATCATAGGGAGAAAAATTTCCATGCGTTTATCCCGGCTGTCCTGGTTATATGCTGTGTTATATGCTGTTGTCATATAGAGGGATTTCAGGGTATTCTGAAAGAACGTATGGGGGAATCAGGGGCCGCGGGCTGGCGGAAAAAACATCCGATAAAGAAAAACACGCTTGAAAGGGAGACTGTCAGGATTATTTTGAAGACCGGGCATCCGGGCGGGTATCCCTGGATATTCAGCAGGATGGTG
>JAISAF010000061.1 GCA_031266855.1 Spirochaetales bacterium | reverse complement strand
ACACCGTAGAAAGTTGAAGACGCCAGGAATTGCTTTAACGCCATTAGTTCTTTTTCATCCTCGGATATTTTATAATATTTTAATATTGAAGACTGAAAGTCGAAGTTTTTAAATGTTTCGGGAACAGTTCCCGAAGACTCAGGGCTATGTAAGACTAAAATACGTGTTTTAGTATCATCATCATCATCATTGACAATTTCGATCTTCTCGTATATTTTCCATTCAGGATTCTTGAAATCAACGGAAAACCACCATCGTATCAGTTTCTCAATGCCATCTATCTTAAATTTATATTCCGTTGTAAACTCGATGGGCTTGTTGTTTCCATCATCAAATTTTGATTTTAAATCATCAAAAGACCACCCCTGTTCGCGCAGATACTCGGGTATTTCCCTTGTCACGGCGGAACTCAGAAAATCCAACGCTTGTAATATGGTCGTTTTCCCTGAGGAATTCCCTCCAATCAAGACCGTTAGCTGTGTGAACTTTATAAACATATCCTGAATAGATTTGAAATATTTTAACCGCATATTTACTAACATATTTTCACCTCACGGCCTTCGTAACATTCGGCGTTCTTTCAAAAATAATCCCTTGTCTCTAACGATTGGCAAACCTTGTTTTACACACCCAGTATAATATGCCATAAATTTCTTGTCAAATGTTTTTGGTCATGATATATTCCTAGTAAATATATCGGAAAATTGTGATTAAGAAGTGGAATTATGGAAAAAAGATACTTAGGACGCTTTTTTGCGCTTGTTATGGCGGTGATTGCGGCAAATGTTTTTACAAGCTGTCAGAAAAGGGCTCCAAGCCCGGCGGAAGGCGCCGTAAAGGAGCTTATCATAGGGGTAGGCGAGGCCGAGCCGCGTTACAGCCTTCTCAATGACAGGGAAGAGCTTGAAGGCCTTGAAATTGATATGCTCAAAGCTCTGGACGAGTTGCTCCCTGAGTACAGTTTTAAATTGCAGCCCATGGAGTTTGCCCAAATTCTCCTTTCCCTTGAAGGCGGCAGGATCGATGTGGCGGTTCACCAGCTTGAGTTCAACCCGGAACGCGCTAAAAAATACCTCTACGCAGACGAGGGATATCTGACAAACCCGCTGTACCTTGCCGTGCTGGAGAGCAATAATGCCATCCAGTCTTTTGACGATCTGCGCGGAAGGACCCTGGCTTTTACCGACACGGCGAGCAACAATTTTTATATATGCGATACCTGGAACAAGGCAAACGGCGGCGAAATCAATATCGTCCTTGAACCGGATATCACCATCACGCTGGACAATATGAAAAAGGGCCTGGTTGACGCTATCTGCTCCCAGCCCCGCACTGTGGACCGTTTGGAGGAAAATTTTGGAGTCCCGCTCAAAATAACCGGAAAGCCGGTAAGCGATTCTCCCAACTACTTCGTGTTTGCCCAAAATGGCGGGGATATTAAAAACGTTTTTGACAAAACACTTGCGGCCTACAAAAAAGATGGAAAGCTTCGCGAGTTGTCAATCAAATGGCTGGGAGCGGATTATACGCCGGAAAGCGAATGACTTATTTCAGCCCCGCATATTTTTGGGCCATGCTCCCAAAGGTAGCGGCAAAAATTCCCCTTACCCTGGGAATGGCGTCGGCGGGTTTCACGGGGGCTGTTATCCTCGCCTTAGCCCTTGCCCTGGCGCAGCCCTGGATGTGATAGGGATCGTGGCGGTTTTTACGGCGCAGAGTTTTCGCGCCCTTGAGGGATACAGCGCCGCGGCAATCGCCTTTTTGGTTTTGTGCATCACACTGGAGTTCGTGTTTTCTCTCGTCTCAAAGCGGCTCTCCAGGGGCGATTTGTCGATAAACGCTAAAGCCGGGACCGCCCATGCTTATCGTTTCACATGAGATGAATTTTGTCCGAAAAACGGCGCACCGCATCGTGTTTATGCACGAAGGCGTTATCCATGAAGAGGGACGCCCTTGCGGCATGCGGCAGTGAGTCGGGCCGTGATGTCAACAAGATAGAAAAATACGGCTGGACCCTGCGCCATGACAACGGCGTGCCGTACTTTGACGAAGCGCGCCTCGTGTTTCTCTGCCACAAACTGGCTAAACAGCCCCTTGAAACTTCAAGTTTTATTGATCCGGCGCTGGCGAAAAAAGCGTATCCCGGAGGGGACAACCACGCGCTCTTCATCGCCGGGATTGAAAAAATTTTAGTCCGCGCCGAAAACCCATCCTATGATTTTTGACAGGATGGACTTTCTTGACGCCGCGCAGGGCGCCGCCCGCTGGATAGAAAGTTTAGGGGTGGAAACCGGCGAGGGGACCTTTTGGCGCTGTCAGCCGGAAGAAAGCGGCAATGTCAAAACAGACCGGCTTGACCTGTACAGGAGGTCGGCTGGGAAAATTTTCTTTTTTTCTCAGCTTTTTCGGGCAACCGGAGACGAACAATACCTTGCCGGCGCCCTTGCGGGAGCGCGGTTTGTAATGGCAAGGTTTGATCCCTCCACGCTTATGATTGGCGGAATCCCCAACTCGGCATGGACTCTTTACGGCGGGACGGCGGGGATTGCCTTTGCGCTTCTGGATTTGAGCCTAATCCCCGGCGCCGGAGCCGTGGGAGAACGCGCCGGTGTTTTTGCCCGGGCCTGTGTAGACAAGATACGCTCCGCTGCAAACGCTGCTTCCGGCGAAGTTCCCCGTGGAACAAAAGGCGGGCCCGTCTGGACCGGCGAGCCCTGCGTCTACGCAGACGGCGGAACGATACTTTTTCTGCTCCACGCTGCAGAGGCGCTTTGGGAACGGGTGATGGGAATTAATGTTACGGGTGTATTTAAGATGACCCGCGCCGCCCTGCCGGTTTTTATTCAGAACGGAACGGGGATCATCGTTAATATCGCCTCCGCGGCCGGACTGAGCGGCGGACAGGGCGGAGCGGCATACACCGCCTCAAAACACGCGGTTATTGGCCTGACAAAAAGCATAACCGATCACTACGGGCACAGGGGTATCCGCTGCAACGCCATAGCCCCAGGGGGGATCAAGACCAATCTACGGGATAGCTACGGCGAACGCGATCCGGAGGGCTTTGGCAGGGTGTCGCGTTTTTCGGCTTTCAAATTCGAGGAAGGCGAACCTGGGGAAGTCGCGGAAATAGCGTTGTTCCTGGCCTCGCCGGAAAGCCGTCTTATTAACGGCGCCGTAATTCTTGCCGACCGGGGCTGGAACGCTTACTGAACCCCGCTCCCCCGTCTCAGCCCAGATCCTTCAGTATATCTTCCATCACATCGTCTATCGTAAACACCCCTTTCCGGGCCGTTCCCGCGGGTTTGCCGGGGGCGGCGTTGACCAGCCATTCCGCGGCGCGGATCGCCCCCAGGGCCAGGCCGTCCCGGCTGCGGGCGGTGTGGGTTATCTCGATGGTGTCCGCCGGGGAGTCGAA
>JAISAF010000003.1 GCA_031266855.1 Spirochaetales bacterium | reverse complement strand
CGTGCGCCAGCGGCAAAGAAATTTTTACCGCTAAGTCGAAGAAGTCGAAAAAAGAAATAAAAAACAAAACTTATTAAACTCCTCCGGCTTCGCGGTTACTCTTTCTCCTCTCCGGCTTTGTGGTAAAATTCTAAGAGCCTGTCAGGTGGTAAAATTTTCTAAAGCCTGTTACGATACGCCCATGACGCAGAAATCCCTTTCCGGCCTGGTGAAAGACCTGCCCGGCCTTCGTATCCGCGGCAATCCCGATACGCTTATCAGCGGACTTGCCTATGACTCCCGCGCCGTACAGGAGGGCTGGCTTTTCTTCGCTCTTGAGGGCCTTCATATAAACGGAAACGACTATATTCCCCAGGCCCTCAAGGCCGGAGCCGCCGCCGTTGTCTATGGAGCGGCTTCCGGCGGACAGGCGGCGGAGGCCGCCCGCGGGGCGGGAACGCGGGGGCAGGCTGTTTTCATTCAGGCGGAAAACCCCCGCGCCGCCATGTCGGGGATTTCCGCGAATTTTTATGGCAGGCCCAGTTCGCGGCTGAAAACCATTGGCGTTACCGGCACGGATGGTAAAAGCAGTACCGTGTATTTTATTTACCAGCTTCTTGAGGCTTTGGGTAAAAAAGCGGGGCTTTTGTCTACTGTCTCTTTTCTAACAGACGGGGGCTTTGAAAAGAATACCCTGCGCCAGTCCACGCCGGAGGCTCCTGTTATTCATGGCATACTTGCGGACATGGAAAAAGCCGGTAAGGAATACGCGGTTATTGAGGCGACTTCCCACGGGCTTTCGCCGCGGACAGGCAGGCTTCTTGATGTGGAGTTCGATGTGGCGGTTCTTACCAATGTTACTCATGAGCACCTTGAATTTCATGGCTCACAGGAGCAGTACCTTTCGGACAAAACAAACCTCTTCCGCTGTTTGCAGGCCGGGCGTTCCGCGAAAAAAGGCGTACCCGCTTTTGGGGTAACAAACGCGGACGATTCCAGTTACGCCTACATAAAAACGCAAGTACGCGAAAGGCTGTATTCCTACAGCGTCCGTTCCTCCGCGGATATATACGCGTCCGGTTTACGGGCGGATTCGGACGGCTGCGGTTTTACCCTTCACGATGGCGGCGAAAAGGCCGTTGTCCGCATACAGCTTCCGGGCGCCTTTAACGTGGAAAACGTCCTCGCGGCCGCTGCCGCGGTAAGCCGTATTCTTGGCATACCGGCGGTGGAACTTGCGCCGCACATCGCGGAACTCAAAGGCGTGCGCGGCCGCATGACGCCGGTGCGCGGAGCGCCGTTTGCCGTGCTTGTCGACTATGCCCATACCCCCGGTTCCTTCGAGCGGCTTTTTCCTGTGGTACGGGCCGCTACCGCGGGCAGGATCATCGCTGTTTTTGGTTCGGGCGGCGAGCGGGATACGGAAAAACGGCCCATCCAGGGACGCATCGCCGCCGCCTACGCGGCGCAGATTATCCTGGCGGATGAAGACCCGCGCGGCGAAGACCCGCGGGAGCTTTTGCTGCACATAGCAGCCGGAACCGGCAGAACCGAGGGGGACGGCCTTCTTATCATACCTGATCGCGGAAAAGCCATAGCCCGCGCCTTCGAACTTGCCGGGCCTGGAGACACGGTACTTCTTCTGGGCAAAGGCCACGAATCCAGCATCATCTACAAAGGCGGCCCCATCCCCTGGGACGAAATCGAAGTAGCCGAAAAACTTTTGCAAAAATACAGATAAGGCGCCTCTGTGCCAGCCGCCGGGCCGGATGAGTACAGGTGGGCGGGATAAACGCATAGAATTTTTTCCTTTCTGTTTTCGGGCGCACCCCCGCCTGTAGCGGGGCCGGGCTTTCCGCTTCAATTCTTCGGATTTGCTTATGCAAATCCTGCGGGATTTCCGCTACAATCCCTTGCGCGCGCCCAGCGGCTAAGTGGGCCCCCCGCTTGGCGCAGGCTCTGCCTACGCCGCCGGATTAGCAGCAAGCGTCCACGCTTGTAGCTTTGGAACCAGCCAGGATGCATGGGTAAGCAATTGCCCCTGGCAATTCCGGATGCGCATAATTGCCTCGACCCTTAACCTGTACATTTTCTACAGTCTCTATATCAAAACATCATTATCCCTTATACCCTAATTGCCGTGCTTTCGCAAAATCGACCTTGGCTTTTTCAAAATATTCCTGACCGGGTGTTCCAAAAGTCTTTTGCATAAATCCTGCCCGGGATTTTTCTTTTTTTCCTTTGGCCTGATATACAACTCCACGGTTATTAAAAGCCAGTGCAAAGTTGGGATTTAACCGTATTGCTTCGTCAAAATCAGCAATCGCATGGTCATATTGGCCTTTTTCAATATATGCTTTCCCCCGATTACAAAAAGCGGTAACATAGTCTGGGTTCATTCGTATTGCCTCATCATAATTATCAATCTCACGGTCATATTCTCCTGCCTTATCATAAGCAACTCCGCGATTATTCAAAGTTGTAGCCGCATCCCGCATCGCAGGAGTCACGTGCGGCGCAGACTGCCTGGTAAGCGTTATATTTTTCAAAGTGTTGTAAAGTTCCGTCCGTGCTGTAGCGGGCGCC
>JAISAF010000004.1 GCA_031266855.1 Spirochaetales bacterium | reverse complement strand
CAATTCCGGCAGGGTGTAGGGAATAAATTCCTGCCCGCCGGGGCCTTTCATGGTAAGGGTCGGTTTGTATATAGTGCCGTGCGCCGTGAAGGGTATGGATATTTTGATAAGAATTGTCGATGTGTTTTCCTGTTCCGCCGTCCATACACCCATTGACCCCGTGTTTTCCAGTCCGGGAGTAACGGTCAAGCCCCGTATGTTGTGCAGCTTTACCGCGATAACCGAATTCCCCGGCGGTATGGCGATAACCCCGTCGGGCCTTTGCACAGGGACAGAACTGTTGCTCACGCTCCGGCCTTCCCAGCCTATAGCCTTCACCGCCAGATTTTCCTCGATATAGTCCATAGGCGAGTTGTCAAGAATATCGGAAATATCGCAGCCCGCAATCAGGAACACGGGAATAAAAAGAAACACAGGGAATCCCGCTCCCCAATAACGCCTGTTTTTTATACTTGCCATACCCTTCACACACCCCCGCCGCTCTCCCGAAAATTATCGAAAAATAATAACACGGAAAAGCAAAAAACGCAAGGAGCGAGCGGCAGATCAGAAACAGGCCCCCGGAATTACCCAAGGCAATTCCAGGGGCGCATAATTGCCGAAGGCAATTATGCGCGTATAACCGGGCGGAGGCAATTTTGCTCCCGCAAAATTGCGTGGGTTGCCACCATGCGCGGAGCGTAAGCGGAGTGCACGTCTTTATCACCAACCGGCTGCCGCCACCACGCTACCAGGCGACCGTTACGCTTGTGGCTTTTGTACCAGGTCACGAAATTGATTTGCAATTTCGTGCGTATAACTCACGGCGGCCGAGATTTTGCCCTGGCAAAATCGCGGGTCTGCTTTGATGGTCCTGCTTAGCCGCTGGGGCGCGCGCAAGGGATAGGAGCGGAAAGCCCACAGGAAAGCGCATCGGCGCTTTCCGAGGACTTGGAGCGGATAGCCCGGTTTTTTTTGTTCGTCTTCGGACAAAAAAAATGCGCCTGAAGACAGTCGCTTTCCGATATGAAGTTTTATTATAGTGGCCGCTACCCGCGGCCCCGGAATGCGCCCTTCTCTCTCTATTGACCAGTTTCCAGCGCCTGTGTTAGAGAATATGTTATGAACAAGATTATGACGCGTGAGCGGGCGGCGGCTCTTATTAAGGATTCGGCTACTATTTGTATTACGGGGCATGGGGGCGGGGTTCTGGATGCTGATTATGTGCTGGAGGGTATTGAGGGGCGTTTTCTGGAGTCGGGGTCGCCGGGAAATATGTGGCTTGTGCATGTGAGTGGGACGGGGAACCGGGGGGAGCGGGGGCTGAGCAGGTTCGCTCATGGGGGTATGATTCGCAGGTCGCTGGGTGGTCACTGGGGCTGGTCGCCGGCTTTGTCGCGGATGGCTGTGGAGAACGTGATTGAGGCGTATACGCTTCCGCAGGGGGTTTTGTCGCTTTTGATGCGGGAGATCGCGGCGGGGCGCATTGGGCTTTTGACGCGTGTCGGGATTGGGACGTTTGCTGATCCGCGGGTTGAGGGGGGGCGTTTGAATGCGTCGGCGCGGGATAGTATTGTTGAGCTTGTTCATATTGAGGGCGAGGAGCTTTTGCTGTATAAGGCTTTTCCTATTGATGTGGCGGTTATTCAGGGTTCGATTGCTGATACGGCGGGGAATATTACGATGGAGAATGAGCCGTCTAATCTGGAGATGCTTGCTACGGCTCAGGCGGCTTATAATAGCGGGGGTATTGTTATTGCTCAGGTGAAGCGGGTTGTCCGGGCGGGGGAGTTAGAGGCGCGTAGTGTGCAGATTCCTGGTTTTCTGGTGTCGGCTGTTGTTGTGAATCCGGGTCAGTGGCAAACCTGTGAGGGGGAAAACAATATTGGGTTCTCCGGCAGGTACAGGATTCCGCTGGATGGGATGCCGCCTCTTGAGTTTGGGGCGCGTAAATGGATTGCGCGGAGGGCGGCGATGGAGCTGCGTCCGGGGGCGATTGTTAATCTGGGTTTTGGTATCGCGGATGGGGTCGCGAATATCGCGGCGGAAGAGGGTTTGATTGGGAAGTTTACGTTTTGTATTGAGCAGGGTCTTATTGGGGGTATTCCGGCGAAGGGGGATATTTTTGGGGCGTGCCTGAATCCTGATGCGTTGATCGATGCTCCGTCGCAGTTTGATTTTTTTCATGGCGGGGGTCTTGATATGGCGTTTCTGGGTATGGCGCAGGCTGACGCGAAGGGGAATCTGAATGTGAGCCGGTTTGGCGCGTCCGTTACCGGGGCGGGCGGGTTTGTTGATATTAGTCAGAATACGCGTAAGGTTACTTTCTGCGGGACTTTTACCGCGGGGGGTGTGAATATCGTTTGTGAAAATGGGAGGCTGCGTATCGCGCGGGAGGGTAAGTTCAAAAAATTTGTTCCTGCTGTTGAGCAGATTACGTTTAACGCGGATGTGGCCCGGCGGCGGGGGCAGGAAATCCTTTATGTTACTGAGCGGGCGGTTTTCGCGTTGCGGCCGGAGGGGTTTACTTTGACGGAAATTGCCCCTGGCGTGGATTTGGAAAAGGATATTCTTGATCAGATGGAATTCCGTCCGCGTATAGACGGGGCGCCGGCGCTTATGGATGAGAGGATTTTTCTTGATCAGCCGATGGATCTGTCTGGCGGACAGGCGTGGAAACAGGAGGGCCTGTAGCGGCGGCGAAGGGAATTACCGCGAAGCCGGAAGAAGTCCGGGATTTGACGGGGCAGGTCTTGAAGGATTTTTTTTGTCATTAGACTTGTCCGGTAACCTTCCGGTTTTCTTGCAAGTCTGGCGGGATTTGCCGCAAAATGGCGACAAATCCCGCCATTTTTATATAGGAACTATTCCCGAAGCTGTGTGGTTTGCCGAACCGCTCTATTAAAATTGAAGTTATTGAGCATAACTTGAGCATAACGGATGGCAGGTTGAGGTGGACGGTATCCGCGTATTTCATGATGATAAACTTGTTCGGATGAAATCACAATACAAATATATCGAATCAAAAAAGAAAAAGGCCCTTGCCTGCCCTGCGTTTGGGGTATTCGTCCTCGGATGCGGTGAAAAGAAAAATAACGCACGGGACGCCGATGGAAAAGTGATCATGCTTTGCGGCAGGAAAACAATCGGTTATTATACGTGGAATATTGACATGTGGGATTAAATCTGACAATTGGACTCTAAAGCCGTTACCACGGCGTATAAATAGTACCGTGTAAGTACTAAATAACAACCTGTTAGAATTTTACCGCGAAGCGGAAGAAGTTTTTGCTCTTTAGGTCTTTTTTGACCTTCTTTCTTTGCTTCTTCGCCCTTGCCATTCTTCGACTTCGCGGTTAAAAAATTCCGTGGTTCAGGCTGCGGATTTCGATCACGCCGCGGGTTTTCGCATCATCATAAGGCTTTTAATACCAGCCTGGGCGATTTTTCCGGTATCTTCGTTAAAAACCTCAAACTTAAGTTTTAATATTCCCCTGTCCGGTTTACTTTTACTGAAAATGACATCCGCGACTTCAATAACGCAGTGTATGGTATTCCCGAAAAAAACCGGGGAAAGGAATTTCCAGTCTTCAATACCCGCGAAAGCGATTGCCGTTGTGGAAATAAGGTCCAGCCGGAAAAACAGGCCGTGGGCAATAGCCAGTCCCAAAAGCCCGTGCGCTATGCGTGTACCGAACTGGCTTTTTTTCATTTCGTTTTCGTTTGTATGAACCCGCGCGTAGTCGCCGGTCATGCCCGCGAACAGTACGACATCGGTTTCGGTAATGGTTCTTCCCGGCGTAACATACTTCTCGCCGATTACATATTCATCAAGATATTTACTCACGGTCCGTACCTCCTGTAGTGTGGCTTTCCATTTTATCCCCGGCGCGCGGAGGATGTCAAACAAAAACTTGCCTGACAGGGATAACCGCATAGGAGTTTTTATCTTCATGTTTCGGCGCATTCCGCGGGCGCGTGAGCGCCCATATAATAAACTTCATCTCGGAAAGCGACCGTCTTTGGGCGCATTTTTTGCGCCCAAATGAAAAATTATACGCTTAAGAGTTTTTCAGCGTTTTCCTTAAAACAGGAATGCCGAGGAGTGGGAGGTTTTGATACTTTTCAGCGCGCCGCCAAGGCTGGCCGCGGTGGGCATTGAGGCGACACACATAAGGAGAAAAGATTTGTCGGTTTTCCACACAACAGGAATAAATAATGGGAAAAATCCCGAGGTTTGATCCGTTGCTGGAATCAGTTCCTTGAATTCGCTGATTCTCTTTATGGGCCACTGTATAACAACGGCTTTTCCTGTGGTATGGAGTGCTTCGGATATATGATCCAGAAAAGGGAGTTTGTAATTTTTTGCCTTATGATCCAGAAGCCCTATTTGATATTTCAGGCACAGGTCATTTGCTTCGGTACTCATAAGCGCGCAGAAAAATGAAGAGGGGAAGGCCCGGGATATTGCCATAAGGGATTTTGTGATTCCCGTGTCATCCGCACGGAAATTTTTCAGGAAGGAATCATACTGGAAAAAACCATCCGGCGTTATAACTATTTTCGTTGTGTCATCCTTATGGGAATCCTCTTCGGGTGTCTGGCCGGCCCCTTCTTCTTCCACGATTTGTCCCAAATCAACATCCAAATCGCTGAAAAGGTCGTCAATGCCCCAATCGCTGCGGACGGTTGTCGTTATCTCCGTTTCGCCGCGCGTGGCGGGAGTTTCTTCCCGCGGGACGAATTCGCTTTCCGCCGCATCATTCACCGGGGCGCTCATATCAATAAAAGAAATTTTCCCGGCTTTTGAAAGCTGGGTAATATTATATGTTCCGCTGGCTTTCAGGGCGGATGGCCCTGCCTGCTGCGCCGCTTTCAGGCTGGCGTAGGTATTTTCAGAAAAAACAGCCGCGTGGGGGCTTAAATCTTCAAGGAGCGCCTCGGCCTCATCGCTGTCGCCGGTATCTTCATCTTCGGCATCGGGAGCTTCGGGTTCTTCCTCAAGTTCTTCCAGTTCTTCAAGCGCTTCCTCGTCCGCGCTCTCTTCGGCTTCCTGAACATCGTCTACGGCCCCAGCCTCTTCCACGGCTTCGGCTTCTTCAACGGTTTCAGCTTCCTGGACTTCGTCTACGGCCTCAGCCGCTTCCACAGCCTCAGCTTCTTCCGCGGTTTCGGCTTCCTGAACCTCGTCTACGGCCCCCGCCTCTTCCACGGCTTCCGCTTCTTCCGCGGTTTCAGCTTCCTGAACCTCGTCTACGGCCCCGGTCTCTTCCACGGCCTCAGCTTCTTCCACGGCTTCGGCTTCCTGGACTTCCTCAACGGCTTCGGCCTCTTCTACCGCCTCCGCTTCTTCAACAGCTTCGGCTTCCTGGACTTCCTCAACGGCTTCAGCCTCTTCTACCGCTTCGGCCTCTTCCACGGCCTGGACTTTCTCCGGTTTTCCGGCTTGCGCTGCTTCCGGCTGTATGGCGGGGAACTCATCCAGCGGCTTTGTTCCCGGCCTGGTCCTTGTCGCGGAGGCCGGCGCGAATTG
>JAISAF010000367.1 GCA_031266855.1 Spirochaetales bacterium | reverse complement strand
AACCAAAGTATTTATGTTTGTATATTTTTCAAAAGTTCATAGAGGACTAAACCCGCCCCGCAGAATTTTTTAACCGCCAAGCCGCGGAAGTCAAATAAGTATAAGCGATGAAGTATTTTTGCCCTCCCCCTTTCGACTTATCCAGCTTCGCGGTAAATCCCGAAAAGCATGCGTTTTAATGTGATCAGGATACTATCCCGCACCCGTCTTCGGCGCGCCCAAAGTCAGCATCCTCACCGTCTGCTGCAACTCCTGTATTTTCCGCTGCTGCGCCACGATAATCGCCTCCATGTCCGCGGGATTCCTGCCCTCCGCCCCGCCTGTAGCAGCCGGCTCCCGCATACAGGCCCAGTCGTTATCCGCCTCAATAGCCGCCAGCTCAAAAGAATCCTTATACTCGGAAAAATCCAAAGGCATATCAGGAAAATTGTCCGACTGGAAAATCTTCTCCGCGATACGCTCAATCTGCCTCGCCGCCATACTCTGCGGAGACTCAAGCGCCAGAGGCATCAGCTTCTTCATAGCCTTGTCTATCTCATTATCCGCGCAAACCATCCCCAAACAAGCCAAATCCACATTCAAACCATCCCGCACAAGCTGCCGCAGATTATCTACCGGCTTTAAATCCTCCGGGGTAAACGCCATATTCACCACCAGGCTGGGCTTTAAGCTTTTCAAATACCCCCTCGCCGTCCTGCCCGAATCCCTATCAAGTTTCTCGATCTCATGCAGAACCCTGCTCATACGGAAACGCGTATTCGGCCTCGCCTCCCGCGCATGCGACCGTATACACTCTTCCACCGTCTTCTTCCCCGTCAGCGCCCGCTGCAAAAAACGGAAATTCAAATTCTTCAAAAAACCATACACATTTAAAAGCGAAGGCACCTGAGGCGTCACCACAAGAATCCCCGAATTCGAAACAAGAAAAAAATCAATAACATTGAAATGGCTCCCCGCCCCCAAATCCAGAAGAATATAATCCGCCTCCAGCTTCAGCATCTGGCTAATGATATTCCGCTTCTGATTATAAACGATATCCGCCATACCCGGCGCCAGAACATCCCCAGGAATAAAAAACAAATTCGGATAATCCGTCCGGTACATAATATCCGCAAGCGAAAGTTCCCGGTTCGAAACGAAATTCCCCAAACCCGGCCTGGTATTCTTCAAACCCAGACACGTATGCAGATTCGCCGCCCCCATATCCAGGTCAATCAGAATCACGCGCTTACCCAGTCGGCCCAAATACAACCCCAGGTTTACAGTAAAAATTGACTTCCCCACTCCCCCCTTGCCCCCAGCCACGGGAATGATCTTCCGATAGGATTTTTCACTTAAAATCATAATTTTAATAATACCGCAAAAAAAGCATATACGGAAGTAGTCCATATTTCAAATATGATAGTGGGCGCATTTTTGCGGTTTGGGAATTTGCCCCGCAAATTCCCAAACCGCAAAAACCGGGCTTTCCGCTCCAAGTCCTCGGATTTGCCAATGCAAATCCTGTGGGCTTTCCGCTGCAATCCCTTGCGCGCGCACAGCGGGCGGCAGATAGAAACAGCCCCCGGAATTGCCTCACGGCAATTCCGGGGGCTGTCACCAGGCACGAAGCGAAGCGGCTAACCAGGCCATAAAAACAAACCTGCAAAATTCCATAGCAATTTTGCAGATGTTCTTTTAACAGAACGGCCTTCTGGCTGCCGTCACCACGGTTACACTAAACTGTTACGCTAAAAAGTTTTGAGCGGTTTTCCGGATTTCCGGTACTAAATTCCGTGCGGGTAAATTGCGAATAACTGAATTGGTGGCACAGTCGCACGGTACTGTGCCACTGCCGCTTGTGGCGCGCGCCAGGGATTGGAGGGATGCGTAGCAGCCACAGCGCGGAGCGCTGGGGCCGCAGCGATAGCGGAGTCCCGGAAAGCCCGGCCCCGGCGCGAAGCGCCGGGGAGGCGCCCAAAACAGATGGATACAAATTCCTGTGCGTTTATTCCGGTGGCTGTGGCTTGTGTGGCAGGAACAGCCGTAGAATTTTTTCCAGGGTGAAAAGAAAAATGAGAACGCTGCCTATGAAGCAGCCTAGGTTAATGAGCCACAGGGGAATATGCAGAACCGGGGAAAACTCGTTGGTTCGCAGTTGTGTGGAAACGATAGTAAACGTTTGAATGGACAAAAACACGCTGAAAACAATCGCGCCTGCGTGTTGAATAAGTTTGAGGGCTTTTCCTGCACTGGGGTGTTTGGTGAGCATTTCTTCCAGGAGATCAAAGCTGATCAGATTGCCGGTTTTGTAGGCGATGGCGGCGGCGATAAAAATGGTCCAGATGAAAATCGCGCGTAAAAGCTCATCTGTCCACGCGACGGCGATATTCAGCATTCGTGCGGCGACGCCATAGGTGACAAGACAAACGGTAATGACAACAAGGCCACCGATGCAATTTTCTACGGCGCGGGCTGCTTTTGTAAACCTGGTACTCATGGTTTTTTCCCTCCTGTTTTTTTCTTACTTTCCTTATTCTTCGACAATAGCGATGACCCGTATCTGAGTGCCGTCAATATCCGGTATGGGGAGCGGTAGCGCGACAATAGTACATGTGGGAGATCCGATACTCCAAAGATTGTACAGATATTCTATTTGGAGGATTTTCCCTTCGCTTAGTACATGTTCGTGTACGGGCTGGTGAATTTCTTCTTTCAGGTTTTTGGCTGTGCGGATTTTGCGGATGTCGTAATCCTGGGGAAAATCGTAGCCTACAACTTTGGGATGATAATCCCGTATCCATTCGCCTCCGTCGTCGGTAACGTAGGGGGAATTATCCCAGAATTCGGATTTTTTCCAGGATACTTTTTTTGCGCGATCTGTGCGCAGGATAAGGTAGTCGAAATGTTTATCATAGCCTTTGGTGGCGGCCTGGAGCATATCTGAAGTAATGCTTTCGTTGTCCTTAACTCCGCTTAGGTCCAGAATAAGGGCTTCGCCTATGCACCAGTCCTGTATGGGATAGGCCGAAAGATTATCGCCGTTGGGATCATGATGCAGGGGCGCGTCAATATGGGTAAACCAATGGGATTCCAGATTATAGGCAGTACACTGCCAGGGGTCGCCTTTCGCGTGGGAACGGGGTTGCGAGAATTTAATGCCATAGCGCCAGTGTTCCTCGATAGGCAGACATAAATCCACAATGCGTCTCATGGACACCTCCTTTTATTCCAGCTTATTTCCATCTCTCTCCGGCGGGGTGGTTCCTGCCGGAGAGCGCCGGACGGGTTTTAGCTGCCCCGAATCATTTTTAAGAGTTCATCGCCGTTTGCGTCGGTAAAAATTTTGTATACCGGCGCGGTCAGTTCCTTAAACCTGCTGAGGTCGGGATGCTCCTCGATAATGACGCCTTTCTCAATAAGTTTTTGCATTGCTGAAGCGTTGGCGCTGGTAGCCGCGTCACGCTGCACTTTCTGGGCGGCGATGGCTGCGTCTCTAATAATTTGAACCTGCGGTGGTGAAAGTTTATTTGCTGTTACTTTACTCATAGACAGGCAAAAAGGCGTGTACACATGATTGGTCATACTAATGTATTTCTGAACTTCGTGGAATTTGCGGAACTCAATCTCCGCTATGGGATTTTCCTGGGCGCTCACTGTACCGACCTGGAGGGCTGTATACAGCTCCGAAGCGTCAATGCTGGTTGGAAGGGCGCCAAGAGCCTTCCATGCCTCGACCTGGATAGTCGCGGGCAGGGTTCTCATTTTGATCCCTTTCAGATCAGCGGGAGTTTTTATCGGGCGGATGTTGTTGGAAAGCTGCCGCATGCCGTTTTCCCAAAAACACAGGCCGATTATGCCTTTTCCCTCCAGCTTTTTAAAGATAATATCCTTTGTGGGACCATCCACGGCTTTGCGGGCCTCTTCCACATTGGCAAAAAGGAAGGGCAGCTCGTAAATCTGAATCTCGGGGACAAGGCCGGAGTAGTAGGAATCGCCGCAGACGCCGATGTCAACCGTTCCGTGCTGGAGACCCTGTACCAGTGATGTTGCGTCCCCCAGTTCGGTATCGTAATATGAAGCGGCCTGCAAACTGCCGTCGGCTTTTTCGTTTATTTGACTGACAAAGAATTCCATCGCGACGCCTGTGGGGGTGTTTTTGGGAAGGGAGCCGGCGAAAGCGCTTAGTTTCACAGTGGCTGTAGACGCCGCGGCGCCTGTGGAAGCCCCAGATCCCTGCCCTGTGCAGCCTGCCACGGCAAACGCGGCAACCGCAATCAAAAGTACCATAAAATATTTTTTCATAATTTTCCTCCTGAAAAAAAATTGCCCTATAAAAAGATTACTTTTTTAAATACACAAGAAATGTCGCCAGGGGTTGAAAAAGAACGACAATAACCATGCCCACAATGATGGTTGCAAGGAAAACAGGCAATTTCGGTACGATTTTATGAACAGGACGGTTCCCCACCGAGGAGGCTACAAACAGATTAATGCCCACAGGCGGCGTAACAAGGCCGATACAGAGTGTAACAACCATAACAACCCCAAAGTGAATAAGATCAATATCGAAACTAATCGCCGCGGGTACAAGAATAGGCGCCATAATAAGCAGGGCGGGCACGGCATCGATAAAACAACCGGCTACAAGCAGCATGGCGCATACCGCGAAAAGAAAAACCGTGGGGCTGCTGATGACCGAGTTAAACCACAAAGCCACTGCCTGGGGGATCCTCTCGCGGGTAAGTACCCAGCCAAAGGCCTGTGTGCTGCCGACAATCAGCATAATACCCGCGGCGAGCTTGAAGGATTTAAACATAATCCAGGTCACTTCCGCGAATTTGATTTCCCGGTACACAAACAAACCAATGACAAGACTGTAAAAGCAGGTAACTCCCGCCGCTTCGGTAGGAGTAAAAATTCCCGAATAAATACCGCCCAGAATAAGAACCGGCGCGAAAATAGCCCACAGGGATTGGAGAAAGGATTTAAGAATGTTTCCTGGTTGAAAGCGGCCCTCCCCCTTGTAGCCCCTTCGCATACACATAACAACAACAACACCCAGAAGCAGGATGCCAAGAAAAATACCGGGAAGAAGACCGGCCAGCAGCATGTCCCCCACCGAAGTTCCGGCGGTTATGCCATATAAAACCATCAGAATACTTGGCGGAATAAGAGGACCGAAAATACCCGCAGTCGCCTGAAGACCACAGGCGAAATCAGGATCATAGCCCTGCTCCTTCATGGCGGGGATCATAATGCTGCCTACAGCAGCCGTGGTAGCGGCTCCCGCTCCTGTCATGGCCGCAAAAATCATACTGGAAATAATCGTAACAATCGCCATACCGCCGGGAAGAGTTCCCACAACCGATTTCGAAAGATTAACGATCCGCCTTGAAATACCGCCAAATTCCATAAGAGACCCCGCAACGACAAAAAAAGGAATCGCCATAAGAGTAAACTTATCCACGCCACTAAGAATTTGCTGCGCAATAATGATAGAAGGAATATCCACAAATACCGTCATATAAAACAGGGCTGCCAGACAGAGGGAAAAAGCTATAGGAATTCCCAAAAACATCAACAGGAAAAATATAACTATGATTAAAGCCCCTGCCATAGAAAATCTCCTTTTTTACTATGTCATTTCGGACAGCAGTGTTTATCTAAGCAAATCCCGTTCCAAGCCCACTTCATATCTGTAATGCATAAAAAAATGTTTCGTAGGATATACTAAGGTGAAAATTTTATAAATATGCGGAAGTTATGAATAATAATACACAGTAAACCGCACACAGATTCTAAAATAGAAACTGATTCGGGACTCCATGTTGTATATTATGTTGCACTTCATCATAATAAACGCAACAGCTTAATGCTTTTAATGCTTGCTGATGCTCTATGATGGAAAGTTCTAATACCTCTCAAGGTGCAATTTTCAGTTCCACGGGAGGAAATTACGTCACCGCAATTTCCTCCTGCGTGTACTACTGTATATTCCCAGCGCCGGGAATTTTTTATAGGTTCTTTATTTGATATTTTTTTAGTTTTCGCCACAGAGTACTGCGGTCGATACCCAGATGTCCGGCGATTTTTCCTTTATGCCCTCCATATTTTTCGATAAGAGCACGCAAAACTTCCTGTTCCGAAGGCTCTTCCTCCCCATAAGGATCACGGGCGGGAACATTCGGGGAATTATATAAGACCTCGCGCACCATACCGGCGCCGATCACGTCACGGGGATTGAGTACGCAGATCCGCTCGGCGATATTGCGCAGCTCCCGGACATTGCCTTCCCAGGTATGTTCCCGCAGAAGCGTTTTTGCCTCCCCGGAAATAGGATCAATCTCCCGGTGGTATTTCCGCGAAAACTCCGCGATATACCTGTCAAAAAGATTGATAATATCGCCAGGCCGCTCCCGCAGAGGCGGAATGTTTACAGTAAGCACATCCAGCCGGAATAGCAGATCCTGACGGAACAGACCCGCACGAACCAGCGCGCGAAGGTCGCGGTTTGTGGCGGTAATAACCCGGATATCTATTGAAAGCACCTTGTCGTCCCCTATACGGCGGACTTCGTTTTCCTGCAACACCCGCAGAATTTTGCTTTGAAAGGAAACCGGAATCTCGGATATTTCATCCAGGAAAATCGATCCCCCGTGGGCCATTTCAAAAAGTCCAGGCTTCCCGCCCCGCAGAGCGCCGGTAAAAGCGCCTTCGCTGTAGCCGAAAAGCTCGCTTTCCAGCAGGTTTTCCGGCAGGGCCGCGCAGTTAATCGCCACAAAAGGCCCGTCCCTGCGGGGTCCCGCGTTGTGGATACTCTGAGCCAGAAGTTCCTTGCCCGTACCCGACTCGCCGCTTATTAAAATGGGACTCTCCACTTGTGAAAACTGACGGGCCTGATTCAGCGCCCTGCCAAACACATCGCTGGTGCAAATAATATCATTAAACGTGTACTTCGCCTTCAAGCCCCTGCTGTGAATCTTCTTGCGGATAAGAGCCTCGTCCTTTTGAATGCGGCTAACACTCTGAATAAACAGAATAATTCCTACAGTATGGTGTTCATGAACCGCGGGAATAAAATCAATGGTCAGAAGCTGATCAGCCACGGTAATAATCTCGTTATTCAAATCAGCTCCAGTCCGTTTTACCTCCTCCAGAAAAGAACTCAGAAAAGGCAGCATATCCCGGCCTTTGTGCCCGATCCATCTGTCGTCCGCTTTCAGATAGCGGGCCGCGGTTTCATTAATAGCGGTAATTGTGTCAGCCTCGTCAATAAACACAACCCCCTGGCGGGAATGATTTATAATTGTATGCAGTCCGGCAGCGCGGTTACGCTCAATCCTGGTTCGCAGGGTAAGCCGTACAGCCTCGTCCAGAGTCTGAATAATAGCCGCCTTTCCTGTCTCAATCATAACAGCCCGATCCCGCGGGCCGCAGCCAGCCATCAGCGACAAACCGCCGATAAAGCAATCACAGCCATCATCACGGGCACGATCCAGCGCCGCGGGAATATAATCTATATCGTCCACAGGATAGGTGAGAATCTCAATATCAAAAATACCCCGCAGGTTTTCAATATTGTAAACCATAAGATACGAACCAATAAAACCGATCTTCCGCGGCTGGTAAGTCCGCATAGCCTTATGGACAGCGTGAATAATATCATAACCGGAAACCTTCAGCGGAACGCAGACCAGATCAGGATATTGCTTTTTCAGAAGCTGGGCGGTAAAACCCCGCGAAATAATTACATCCCCCGGAAAAGACACACCCCCAATTTCCCAGGTCTTGAACACGTAAATCGAAG
This sequence comes from Spirochaetales bacterium, assembly GCA_031266855.1. Classification (GTDB taxonomy): domain Bacteria; phylum Spirochaetota; class Spirochaetia; order DTKZ01; family DTKZ01; genus JAISAF01. Next base: position 12,563 of record JAISAF010000367.1, on the reverse strand, counting down.
AAATAATTTCCTCATCCGGCTTATACTCCCTCAAAACATCTTCCACAAGAGGGCGCAATTCCTCATACGGAACAATAAATATTAAATTAATCACTGCCTATCCTCTCCCTTTATAATATGTGATAGCCCAAAAAATCGCAATGTTTTTGGATAAGTTTGAATAAAATTACAAATCCTCAAGATTATTTCCAGGGAGGGGAAGCGCCTTCAATCCCCCTTCGGGTAAAAGATTTTTACGCTACACAAGGCCTTTTCCTGCGCGGCTCCCCCAAAGCTCCGGCCTCCTCGCGCGGTTTGCTATAACCCGGCGCTGTCTTAGGAAAGCCAGTGTCTTTTGCCGGTTTTTCGCGCTGCGGGGTCCTCCGCTACCCAGGCTGTATGGGCGAGCAGCAATTTTGCGAATGCAAAATTGCGACCAGCCCCCACTCCCTGTTCCGCCCAGCGGCCGCACCGGGCATTGAACACTCATGAGCGTTCAATGCCCGACCTGAAACCCTCCGCCGCGGCCCTTACGGGCCATGGCTTTGTTATACGCACGCACTTGCCTACGGCAATTGCGTGGCCTGATTCCCAGGCCGCACGCGTAACAGCGGCGGGCCGGTGGTGATATGCACCGCCTCATGCGTTTTTTTGCCCCGCAAAAAACGCATGGCGTATAACGCTGGCAACCGTGTTATACGCACGCAATTGCCACCGGCAATTAATTGCATGGCCTGGTTTTAAGCTGCCGTCGCGCCAGGGATTGGAGCGGAAAGCCCACAGGATTTGCATGGGCAAATCCGAGGACTTGCAGCGGAAAGCCCGGTTTTTGGCGCGAAGCGCCAAAAAGGCGCCCAAATTCCTGCCGTAACAGAATAAACCTGATAGTCATATTTTCCTTTCGGACAGGAAGTTACATTTGAGAGTTTTTAGAGTTTCCCCGGTACGAATCCTACCGCAAAAATTATTCATTGCCGTGGCTTACGTGTCATCAATATCTTTGTTTATAGATGGAGGTGAACATGCGAATTATAAAAAATAAAACTCTTATTCCCGTGTGTTCCGGTATCCTGGCGATTTTCTGGTTTTTCTATGGGATAACCCATTACGGTTTTTGGGACGAACTGAAAGGCCCCATGCCTGGGTTTGTACCGTCTTTGATTGCGATGGTTCTGTTTCTGATAAGCGTTTTCGGTGTTATTCAGTCTTTCCGCGAAAAAGACACGAAAAAAACGCTGGAAAGCTGGACAATCCTTCTGGCCGCGTTTATCACATTCGGCATTGTGTTCCTTATTGGGATGATTCCTGCCCTTATGGTGTTTGTTTTTGTGTGGCTGAAATTCTATGAAAAAACCGGCTGGAAAAATACGTTTATCATTCTTCTTGTTTCTTTTTCTATTGCGTATGGAGTTTTTGTTGTATGGCTGGAAGTTCCGTTTCCGCGTGGCCTTCTTTTCGAGAGCTTCGTATATTTATAGGAGGCATGTATGGAAAATATCCTAATGCTTTTCAGTGGATTCAGCACTGTCTTTGCTTTCAATAACCTGGCTGCCTGTCTTTTTGGAGCGCTCATGGGGCTTATCGTCGGCGCGATGCCCGGCATCGGCTCTCTGGCCGGATGCGCCCTTCTTCTGCCCCTTACCTACAAGTTCAATCCGACAACCGCTATTATTATGCTGGGCGCTGTCTATTACGCAAATATGTACGGAGGCGCCTTTAGCGCCATTCTGTTGAATATTCCGGGAGACAGCCCCGCGGTTATGACCGCCGTCGACGGATACCCCATGGCGACAACACGGGGTCGGCCCGGACAGGCTCTTTTTGTTTCCAATATTTCATCCTGCATCGGAGGTTTTATCGGCATACTCATCCTTACATTTACCGGGCCGGCCCTGGCTGAAATCGGTCTTGCCTTTGGCCCCGCGGAAATGACTTCCCTTCTGCTGATGGCCATGACCTCCGTGGGCTGGCTCATGGGGGAAAGTCCCATCAAAGGCGTCATCGCCACGCTTCTGGGAATCATTCTCGCAAATATCGGCATGGATACCTTGAGCGGTTCGCCCCGCTTCAACTTCGGCAGCCTGTACCTAATGGGTGGCATTCCTTTTATTCCTTTTGTCATAGGTTCTGTCGGTTTTGCCCAGATTATCAAAATTATGGAAAACCGCAACGCCGACCCACAGAAGCTTAACCAAAAATTAACGATACGGAGCAGTCTGCTTTCGATAAAAGAGTTTCGGCGGCTCCTTCCTCCCGCGATTCGTTCCGGTTTTCTGGGTACTTTTGTTGGAGTTTTGCCCGGAGCGGGGGCAACCACAGCCGCCTTCCTGGGCTACGCGGCACAGCGTCCTTTCAAAAGTGAGGAGCCTCTGGGCACAGGCGCGGTGGAAGGAATCGCGGCCTGCGAAGCTGCCAACAATGCCGCCGCCGCAGGCGCCTTTGCTCCGCTTTTGGCTCTAGGCATTCCTGGCTCTGGCACAGGAGCTGTTCTTCTGGGTGGGCTTATTATGTGGGGCCTTACTCCCGGGCCGCTTCTTTTTACGAAGTCGCCGGACTTCGCCTGGGGACTCATCGCTTCGCTGTACCTCGCGAATCTTTGCGCCCTTTTTATCGCGGCGGGGATTATCCCCTTTTTGGTAAAAATTCTCTCAGTTCCTATCAAGCTGATGATTCCGCTTATTACAGTTGTGTGCTTTGTCGGCGCCTACAGTTCCAGCAATTCAATGTATGGCGTTCTTGTCATGCTGCTCTCCGGCGTCCTGGGCTACATTCTTGACAAGCATAAATATCCTCTCGCGCCCATGCTGCTCGCTTTTGTTCTGGCGCCCATGCTTGAATCCAATATGCGCAAAGCCTTTATCATTTCCCAAGGAAGTCTGTCTATCTTTGTAACCCGGCCCATCTCCCTGGTTTTTCTTGCAATCATGGCCGCGCTTATCCTTTTCCCGGTAATCAAAACAGCCATTAAAAGAATTCGTAAGGAGTCCCCGAAATGAAAAGCGGGGAATTTAAATAAAATTAAGAGCCTGTTCAACTTCTTTATAATTTTACTTCCGACATCAAAATTTGAGCGCATTTGCGGCGTAAAACGCCGCAAACCGGGCTTTCCGCTCCAAGTCCTCGGATTTGCTTATGCAAATCCTGTGGGCTTTCCGCTGCAATCCCTTGCGCACCCGCACCCAGGCCAGGGGCTTTCAGGTTGTTGAACAGGCTCTAAGGAGAACGAAAATGAAAAAAAATCTACCTGTCCTGGCAGCGTTTCTACTGGCAGGCTGCCTCTTCTCTGGAGGGCAGCAAAGCCCGTCCGGCGCGGATCCGGGCAAACCCTTTGAACCCACGCGCAACGTGGAGTGGATAGTTACCTCCAATGCTGGCGGCGGCAGCGATATTTTTACGCGCGCAATCTCGGACATTATAGTAAAAGAAGGTTTTTTCCAGGCACCAATACTTGTTACAAACAAAACCGACGGAGGCGGCGAAGTCGGGCGCGCCCAGACAGCCGGCACATCCGGTGTTCTGGCCAATCATACCTTGCTTACCTTTAACAGCGGCGACCTCATGCCTATGGTCAAAAATACCCCCAACCGCGTAGAAAACTTCAAACCTATTGGGATTATGGCTGTGGACAAGCAGCTTATTTTTGTAACGCCGGATTCAAAATACAAAACCTTCCAGGCTGTTCTGAAAGCCGTGCAAGCCGGACAGAAAGTCGTCATGGGCGGCTCAAAGGGCGATGACATAGCGACTTACGACCTTTTGCGCTCTGAACTGAAGTGGACCGAAGCGCAAATGCCCTTCATCACCTACGATTCAACCAACGACGCCCTCACCGCCATTCTGGGCAAGCATGTGGACATCGTTATCTCAAAACCCGCCGCCGCCGCGGAATACGTTGAAGCTGGAAAACTCCTGCCCATCCTCGCCCTGGCAATCGAACGGTACACCGGAAATCTCTCCAGTGCGCCCACCTTGAGCGAACTGGGCAATTACAAAAATGTTGAACTCCCCGTCTGGCGTGGCGTCGTCGGCCCCGCGGCCATGTCCCCGGCGGCTCAGGCGTACTGGTCCGGTATATTGAAAAAAGTTTCCGAAACCGAAACCTGGAAAACAAACTATCTTGACAAATTCAAACTGGTCGGTGAATATAAAAATTGGCAGGAAGCTACGGAATATATGACGCAGTATCAGAAAGACTACATGGCGGCTCAAAACATAAAATAATCCGCACCGGGCCTTGAACGCTCCCCCGCGCGTTCACTCCCACGACCTGCCCCCCCCCGCGCGGCGGCCCTTGCGGGTTGCCGCGGCGGGCAAGTGGCAAAACATATATAGAACTATTACGCGAAGTAAACCCTGCTTTTATAAAAAATTATATAGTACCCCAAATCTCAATTAGTTCAGCACTCCATTTCAACTTATTTGTTAAATATTTTATATCATTCATTCTATAGTCTAATCTCATCGAGGATTCTTTATAAACCCTTGATTGATGGGTATTTTTATTTTTCATATTTATAATAGCCAGCCCCGCCATGCTTTCCGCCCGCAGACTTTGATTATCAGGATTTATCTCTATACTCTTCCTGAAATATTCCTCCGCAAGACTATAATCTGCCTTCTCAAAATATAAAAACCCAAGATTATTATAGGGTTCAGCAAATCTATAATTTAATAATATCGCTTTCCTAAAGGAATTCTCTGAATTCTCATAATCAGATAAATGATAATAGACAATACCAAGATTATTATAAAGATCGGGATTGTTTTCGTCTATTTTTTCCGCTTCCCGTAAATAATTCAATGCCAATTCAAAATTATTCCCCTCATCGTATATATAAGCCAAAGCGATATACGCAAATTGATATTTCCTGTCTTCCTCAATAGATTTTTTGAAATAATAAATCGCGTTATGATAATCACCGGAATAATAGTAAAACCAGCCCAAGGAATTATACATTGTTGGTTTTTCCGTAAATGGAATCATAGGGCGTACCGATTCATTCCTTCTTTTGGCAATCCAACTGTCATACGCTATATTATAATTCTCCTGCGCGATTTCATAATCCGTATTTGAAATAAATGACAGATGAAAATATTTCATCGCGTTGATATAATCATTCTCCTGAAAATAAGCGACGCCAATATTATTCAATACCTCATAATTGTTTTCGTGTTCCGCCAAAGTAATAGTAAAATAGTCTATTGCTATTTTGTTCATATTTAATTTCAAATAACATAATCCGTATAGATACGCCAATTCACTTTGATAACCGGAATAATGCTTATTTAACAGTCTGAGAACTTCTTCGTAATCCCGTATAATATAATATTTGGTCAAAATATATCCCATATCAGATTCATACGATAAATCCTGGGCAAATATTAACCCGGTATTCTGGAACCATGCAGTCAATACTATCATGAAAATAATATATTTTACTTTTGTAATACTCCGCAACATGATTCATTTTATCACCCGTAAATATTTTTAGCAATACTCTGGAGTCTGCTCCACGGTTCTTCATAAAAAAAATTTACCGCAAAGTCAAATAAATTCCGGTACAAAGCCTCATTTTCTCTTCTTTGTTTCTTTCTTTCTTTCTTCCTTCCTTCCCTTGCTTCTTCGCCCCTGCCAGTCTTCGACTTCGCGGTTTATTTTTTGCCATTATGGGCGGGCTTTTGCCCCTGTTCTTTGCTTTTTCTATGAAGGTTCGCCATTAGTTTTATCTGCTGGATAATGCAATCCCTAAAAAGCGGGTCAAGTTCCTTTATTATATCCATAAGCTGAACCAGCTCAACATCGGGCGGGGTCTTGCCAAACATCTCCCCCCTGCCCATAAGCAGCCAGTCCTTATTAACATTGTATTTATTACTGATTAGCTCATATACGCGTTCATTGGGGTTTCTTGTGCCTGTTTCTATCTTCGAATAGAAACTATGGGACAGGTAGATCCCTTTACAAAATTCCCTTTGGGATATGCCTAACGCCTTCCTGACCGCCTTTATCCGCTCACTTATGGAAACCACCGCCTGTCCCCCCGTACTCTGATCATAGCACACAGAGTCTTCAATAAGCAAGAAAAGGGACTTGACAGTTTTCTATGTACTCTATATTGTGAGTACATAGGAGCATACAATGAAAGATACGGTAAGCCAGGGAGGGATCAACGGGGAATCTTATGATTATAGTAAGGATTTTAAGATTTTAACCCCTGTGGAAAAGTGGGAAATACTGAAATCCGCTAAAAACCTTTTGAAGCTTCAAAAGGAAAACACCTTACTTGCCGATGTCTCCGCTTCGCCTGTGAAAACGGGAAAACAAGGACTGGTATAGACAATCAGTCTTAGAGCCTGTTCAAAAACCCGTTTGTAATTCGGAATTTGGGCGCATTTTTGGCACTCCGCGCCAAAAACCGGGCTTTCCGCTCCAATTCCTCGGATTTGCTTATGCAAATCCTGTGGGATTTTCGCTGCAATCCCTTGCGCACCCAGGGTTTTTCCAGATATTGAACAGGCTCTTATTGAGGCGGCTCCAGCGGGATGGTGGATTATACAAAGGAGAGATGTTTTAATGGCTGAATTTACATTGAAATGCGGTGGCTGCGGTGCGGATGTCCTGGAAAACCAACTGGGAAATGGGGAAATATGCCCCATTTGCGGGCAGGCTGCCAGGATCAAACATTATCAGACTGTGGCCACAATGCCTCTGCCTCAAGTCCAGAAATACCAAATGGCCTTTCAGACACAGATGGCGGTAAATCCGAATGACAACACCCTTAACAGTTCTCTGGCCTTTTGTTTCCTGAAATTGAAACTTCCCGAAAAGGCATTACCTTTTTTTGAAAAAGCTATGGTGAATAATTTTTCCGATCCTAATCTCTACTATTATGCCGCCATTTGTCTTTTGAAGGGCAAAAAAGCATTCGTCGCAATGAGGCCGGAAATCGATACCATAGAAAGATATTTGGATACCGCCATAAGTCTTGAACCAAGGGGAATTTTCTACTATTTCCAGGCGTACATAAAGTATGACTATTACAGCCGGAAATTCTTCAAGACCAGTCCAACCTGGCAGGAGGCTTTAACTAATGCCAAAAACACCGGTGTTACAGCTAACGACATTGAGGATTTTTGTCAAATGACCGGGATTGAAAGACCGGGGTGGCCGGTATAATTCGATGTAGTTTTTAATGAACGGTGTATACTGTTCTGAAAATAATTTGTCCACAGGAGAGAAGGAGTTTGTATGGGTATATCAGATGTGACGTTAAAAACGGCTTTGCAGGGAAGGTCGCCGGAGCAGCAAAAAGTAATCAAATACTTTATGGCACCGGAAGGATGTTTTTCCAAAAACATCTCGGATGAGGAATATGACCAGCTCGTCCTAAGCAAGTATACCGGCTTAAACCTCAAACAACGGGCTTTGGACAAAACAGGGGTTGATGAATCTCAGGTCAATGAGATTCCTCCCTGTGAGTTCAAAAATTGGCATTACGACAAAAATGCCCGTGCCAAAAGAGGTAAAGACGGGCGCATGAGGACCTCGGCTTACCAGGTTACCTGGCTCTTGTTCAGCGATAAACAGGTATATGTTTATCAGTATACTTTCAACATGGATGAGGATGGCAAAAAGGAGAAGACGGAGGAGTACTTCTATAAAGATATTACCAACTTCTCCACATCTTCAGAGAGCGAGGAGAAAGAAACCTGGGAAGCCGGAAAAGGCTGCTTAAATAAAGTTCCCACAGTAAGCCGGAAAAATGTCGATCACGATATTTTTAAATTAATCGTTCCCGGTGACCAATTCTCCTGCGATATGATCAATGACTCAGAAGCGGAAGACAAGATTAAGGCCATGAAAAACAAACTACGGGAAAAAAAGGGGTGATCTCAGTTTGTAATGGTCAGGTAGGCGTTGAAGTTTATCTGACCAGTCAGAGTTTTTTTATGAAACCCGACTATTGTGTTCCTGATGAAAAGGAACAGGAAGAAGCATGGGAATATGTTTGTAGACGTGAATTAATAAGACCCAATACAAACATAATGAGGGCTTTAAGGTATATTATAGCATTTCTGGGCATCGATATTCTGGTTATTCTTATATGCGCTTATCCCGTAGTATATTTCTATCAAACCGGCATCTTCCCAAAATCAGAATTAATGAACAACCCGATAACAATGTTAGCAGTAATATTTTTACTTATTACGCTAATTGGCTTATTGGTTGTATCAAAAAAAGCGATTATAGGTTTGATTCGATTATATCAGCATTATGCCCCCGAAAGAATTCGCAGAAAATGTATTTTTAAACCAACATGCTCAGAATATATGATTTTGGCATTGGAAAAACATGGACTTATAAAAGGGCTTTATAAAGGCATTTACCGCATGTTTTTTAGATGTAAAGGCTTTTATTATTCCGTGGATTATCCCTAAACTGGAGGCTCGAAGATTATGGCTCTTTTTGGAAAAACAAGAAAACCGGAAGGCGGATTAATGGATGTAATACGCTGTGACCAGCCTGATTATCTGGTGTGGAAATGGCGTCCGGATGTAGCGGAGGCTATGGATGAGTCAGGGAAAGATGCCGATACCACCAGAGAAGGCGTTTATTCAACGGTAAAGGAAAACGCTATCCGCTATGGCAGCAGTCTGCGGGTAAAGGAAGGGGAGGTTGCCGTTTTCGTATATCCGCAAAAAGACGGCGCATTACAGGATTTTATCGAAGGCCCGTATGATGGAACGATAAAGACCGCCAACTTCCCTGTGCTGGCCCGTGTCGCCGGGGCTTTTTTTGGAGGAGCTTCGCCTTTTCAGGCAGAAATATACTTTATCAATCTGGCCGGCATAAATCAGGTTTTTTTCGGTGTTCCCTATTTTGATGTATTTGATCCCCGTTTCCCCGATCTCGGCGTCCCTGTCGCCGTCCGTGGAATTATCACTTTCAGGTTAGTTGATTACAAGGCTTTTATTAAACTGCATCGCCTCATTGATTTTAATAAAGAGGCGTTCACGAAACAAATAAGGTCCGGCGTTTCGGGGTATATCAAAGGGGTAGTTTCCAACGTTTCCTCGGAGCACCAAATACCTGTTTTGCAACTGACCACAAGGATACTTACGATTAAGGAAATCACAGAGGCTTACATTAAACCGAGGCTTGAAAATGAATTCGGCGTTACTGTATCTTCTGTTGATATTGAGGCAATTGAAGTTGCCAAGGATAGTGAAGGGTATCAAAAACTGATGAATGTTACCCAGAATCTTACCGAACAGACCCTTAAAGCCCAGACCGATATTAACATCCAAAACATGAAAGATACCCAGCACATTAATGCTGCAAATATGGAAGAATCCCTAAGAATTCAACGGGAAGAAGCCCAAAGAGCGCAAAAACTGCAAACCGAAGGAGCGAATTTCGCCGTCCATCAGCTTAACCAGCAGGCAGGTGTCGCAAAAGAAGCCGCGGCCTCTCTAGGGAAGATGGGGCAGGGAGCATCGATGGGAAATGGCGGAGCTTTCAATCCTGGCGCAATGATGGCAGGAATGGCTATGGGCGGAATCGCCGGTCAACAAATGGCCGGAATGATGGGAAATATGATGCAAGGCATGAATCAGCCGCCGCAAGGAAACTTATCTGTTATTCCTCCTCCGCCGAATGTTCAATATAACGTCGCGGTTAATGGGAAAACAACCGGCCCCTTTACAATAGAGCAGCTTGCCCGGATGATACAAAGCGGTCAGTTTACCGGCGAATCAATGATTTGGAAAGCCGGTATGGCAAATTGGGCCGCCGCCGGAACAGTTCAGGAGCTTGCGCCGCTGTTTTCAGGCGTGATGCCGCCACCCCCGCCGCCTCCGGTTTCATAAGGAATAGACAATTATGAATGAAAACAATTTTTATTCTGTGGACAGGCTCCTTGAATTCGGCATGAGCATGGCTGTCGCCCAACAAATGATAAAATCCATGAATAACATGATGGCGAATATGCATATCCCCGGTTCAATGAATCATTTGTACTCCTTTGAACAAAGTGTTCCGAATAATATATTTTATGCAATCATTAACGGTAAACAGGAAGGCCCATTTTCCGAAACCGAATTTGCCAGACTTGTTGCAAACAAAAAAATCGTTAAAGAAACTTACATTTGGAAACCAGGAATGACTGATTGGCAGTTGGCCGGGGAAATACTTTCAGTTTTACAAATTGTTGCCATAACACCACCGCAATTCAACGGAGGACAAAAGGAGTCTAAAAATGAAAATTAATCCTGTTATGCTGATTGTGTCTCTTGCTATCTCTGGCCTTATTGCCTTTGGTTTTTACACGTTAAATAAAGGAGAAGTATATCTTTGGCTGATAACCATTGGAAGCGGGCTATTAAGTTCTATAACCTTATCGGGTATTTTGGCTGTCAGTTTTAACGTTAAAGGCGGAACCGGGAATTATAAGATTGTATCAGTTCTATTTTTTTTAATCACATTGATAAGCAATATCATTTTCAATTTTCTGGATTTTACCCCGCCTCCATATATTATTGTCAATGGAATTCTGTTTTTATTGTATGTTACGGTTGAATATGGAGTTATTAAGGCATTGAGCTAAAGAGTTAAAAAAGTAAATTATTAGAGTTGTTTAAAAACCTCAGTTTCGGAAGCAGCTTCTAATACAAACGGCGGGAATTTGTCGCCATTCTGCGGTAAATTCCACAGATGTGTGAGAGAGCCGGAAGGTTATCGAACAAGTTTAATGAATAAAATCGAATTCCCCCCATTGCGTCTGCCAGACCTGTTTTTTTGCTCTCTGGGTATTTTTTTTGTCTCCCTTATTCTACTTTTTCGACTTTGCGGTAAAAACTCTGATTTTATGTGAGGCCATGCGCCTTATTGACGGCGGAATCAGACGCCGCTATACTTTCGCGAAGAAAAGACATGGTACACAGGCGGAGTCAGCGGAAACAGTGAATATAATTCTCTTTGAGCCGCACGAAGCGGAAAAAGGCGCCCTGCCCCGCGGCGACCGCAGAGTTCGTCATCTCCTTTCGGTTTTACGGGCCGGGCCGGGAGACAGTTTCGCGGCCGGCATCCTGAACGGAAAAAAAGGTTCCCTGGAAATTCTTTCGGTAAACGCGGAAAGCCTTTCCTTCCGTTTTGTCCCAGGCAGCCCGCCTCCTGCCCTCCTGCCCCTGGACATTATCGTTGGGCTTCCCCGCCCCCTGGTAACAGGCCGGCTTATAAAAGACCTCGCCTGTCTGGGACTTCGCTCCCTGCATTTCGTGCGGGCCACGCTGTGTGAGAAATCCTATCTATCCGGCAGCCTGTGGCAAAAACAGGAATACCGCCAGCATCTTCTTGAGGGCCTGCAACAGTCGGGAACAACTCTTCTGCCGGAAGTCCGCCTCCACGAAAGATTTGACTCCTGCCTGGCCTGTTTTTCCGCCGCCCCCCACGCTTACCGCGCTTCCGCCGTCTCCGCCACTCCTGCCGCTGCCGCCGCTCCCGGTAGCGGAGATTCCTGCCGCTGCGTTCTGGACCAGCGGACAGAAATCTTCCTGCGCGACATTCCCCCGCGCGGTGCGGCTGTTCTGGCCATAGGCCCCGAACGCGGCTGGATAGAAGCTGAACTGGAAAAATTCAAAACGGCGGGTTTCCTCGTATGCCGCATGGGGCCGCGTATTCTGCGTACCGAAGCGGCTGCTCTGGCCGCCAGCGCCCTTATGCTTTCCCGAATGGGTTATATGTAGTTTTATGTAGGAACAGGAAACCGCCGATAAAATGTCAGAGCCTGTTCGATATCTTGAAACCCCCTAAGCGCTGGCAGCCGGGGTGGCGCAATTTTGCATGGGCAAAATTGCGTGGTTGCGGGACGCGGATTTTTGCAGAGCAAAAATCCGCGGGGGGTGCCGCCCGCGCACTGGGATTCCGGGGGCGCGATAGCGCCCGCTACAATCCATACTTATCGGAAAGCGACCGTCTTCGGGCGCATTGCAGCGGAAAGCCCACAGGAAGCGCATTGGCGCTTCCGAGGACTTGAAGCGGAAAGCCCGGTTTTTTGCTTTTTGGGAATTTGCGGCGCAAATTCCCAAAACGCAAAAAATGTACCCGAATTCCGATATTGAAGCGAAATTAGAAAGATGTTGAACAGTCTTTCAGAGGAGGAAAAGCGTATGCGAAAAATACCACCGGGCCGCGCGCCATTTTTTCTTGTTTTAGCCGGATTGATCGGAGCCGGACTGGCCGGATTAACCGGATGCTGCACTACAGCGGATCCAGAGCTGTCATTTGAAAACATAAGTCCCAAAACGGCAACGGAGTTCGTCCTTGCCGACCCCGAATACGCCATATACGACCTTTCGCGGTTGAAAGTGGGAATGACCATGTCCGAAGTACAAAGCCTTTTCGCGAAACCCCGCGTAATAAAACACGCTCCCCGCGATGTGTACTGGGAATACGAATGGTTCGAACTATATTTCCGGGAAGGCCGCCTCGTGAACTGGTTTGACCTCCCCGAAGCGCCCCGGCGGAAATTTATCCCTTCCAGCCGATCTTCTCAAGCTGTTCGATAAGGTGTCTGCGCAGGGCTATT
>JAISAF010000323.1 GCA_031266855.1 Spirochaetales bacterium | reverse complement strand
CCATCTTGAGCCGCCGCGCTATTATATTTATAATGATGACTATGGAAAAAGACGAAATATTTGTAATTTACGGAAACTCGCCGCAGGAGATGGCCTACAAACTCGCGCAGGCCGCGCGGCTGGAGGACCTTATTGGCGATACAAAAAAGCGGGTGGGCTTAAAACCAAATCTTGTTGTCGCGCGGCCCGCGGAAGGAGGCGCCACAACGCATCCCGAAATCGCCGGGGGACTTATACAGTATTTGCAGGAAAAGGGATTTACGAACCTTGTTATTCTTGAAGGCTCCTGGGTAGGGGATTCCACCCGCCAGGCTTTTCCCCGCTGCGGCTACAGCGCTCTGGCGAAACGCACAGGAGTCGAGCTTATCGATACACAGGGCGACACATATACCGCCGTGGACTGCAAAGGCATGAAAATTGAAATCGCCAACAGCGCCCGCGCCGTGGAGTTTATGATTAATCTTCCAGTTATGAAAGGACACTGCCAGACCTTGATAACCTGCGCCCTGAAAAACAACAAAGGCATTATGTCCGACCGCGAAAAACGGCGCTTCCATTCACTGGGCCTCCATAAACCCATCGCGCACCTGAACACCGCCGCGCGCAATGATTTTATCGTTGTGGACGGCATCTGCGGCGATCTTGATTTTGAGGAAGGCGGCAATCCTATTCCCGCGGGCCGCATGTTCGCCTCCCGCGACCCTGTTCTGTGCGATGCCTGGACAGCGGAGCAGATGGGCTACCTGCTGTCCGAGATTCCCTATATCGGAATGGCCGCCGCCCTGGGCGTGGGCTGCGCCGATATAAAAAAAGCCCGTGTCCGGGAACTGAATTCCGGCTTTGACGCGCCCGCGATGCCCAAAGCTTCAGGAAAAGCGCGCCAGTTCGCGCCGGCTGTCCAGGAAGACAAAGCCTGTAGTTCCTGCTACGCCGCGCTTATCCGCGCGCTTTCGCGCATGAGTAAAAACGAAATAAACAGACTGCGCGGCCCCGTGTGCATCGGGCAGGGATTCCGGGGAAAGACCGGCCTTGTGGGTGTCGGCAACTGCACAAAGGATTTCAGCGGCAGTGTCCCCGGCTGCCCGCCCAGCGCCGGACAAATTATGGATTTTCTGCGAAGCGCCGGTACAGGTTAAAAATTACAGGGCGCGCATATAAAATCATTTTGCTGATAAGAAATTTTACCGCGAAGTCGAAAAAGTAAAATAAGTAATTTTAATGTACGGTCATTCAAGGACGATATACGCCGAAAATAGTTTTGAATGACAAATAAAACTTTAATCCTTATTCTTTTCCCGCTGTAATTTCAAAAGTATAGATGACTGCTCAACAAGACATTTCCGTAATGAATCGTCAAGCTCCTCATAAATCTCTTTCAATAATTCAAATCTGACATCAGGAGCCGGAACAGCAAACATTTCTCCCTTACCCGTTTTTAACCATTCTTTATTAACATGAAACTGATTAGATACAAGCTGTATAATCCGGTCATTGACATTCTTTTTCCCGGTTTCAAAATCACCATAGTAACCCTTACTAAAAAAAATCCGTTTTGAAAATTCAACCTGGGAAAGCCCCAGTTTTAATCTAACTTCCTTAACCCGTTCATAAATCGGTTTCATACAAAATTCCCTGTTTTCAAAATACTATATTTCCCCAATTCACGCAATGACCCCCGTTCCCCAGGACAGCAATTTAACATTACGAAGATTTTGTAAAAAAAATTGGGCGCATTTTTTTGGGCGCGCTCCGCCCGCCCAAAAAAACCGGGCTTTCCGCTCCAAGTCCTCGGAAAGCGCCGGAAGGCGCTTTCCTGTGGGCTTTCCGCTACAATCCCTTGCGCGCGCACCAGCGGCTAACAGCGGCACACCGCTCGGCGTAGGCTCTGCCTACGCCGGATTAGAAGCAAGCGTCCACGCTTGCAGGTCTGTCTCACTACGCTAACAGCCAGCGCTCACGCGTGCAGACAGGCATAAAACTTACCCATGCGCAAGCCTTTAGACCGTGCGTATAGCCAGTGCCAAGTCAAATAAGCCGGATAAGTTTTTACTCGTTCGGTCTTTTTTTTCATGATTTATGGCGCCATGTATCTTTTTATATTTCACAAAATGGCACTACATTTTAGAATGTACCATCTAAAAAGCACCTGACCTTTCTTTAAGGCATTTTTCTTCCAAACCACGCTGCTTGTAGCTGAAAAAAAGTAAACACCGGGGTTCTGCCTCTGTTGACATGCCCTCTATGTGAGTATAATATACACGCATAGAGGCTGTTAAAAAATGGAAAAAAAAGATCAAAAATTTTTGAACAAGTTCCAATTTCGTCTTATATCATACCCGGTTCTTTCTTACAGGACGGTCAGGGGGTAGTCATGCGGGGTAACGAACAATTACGGGCTTTATGCAGGAACTATAAAGAACTGGAAGATGAGAACCAGGACAAATTGTTACTGGTCGGGAAAAAACTGTTAGGGATTAAAAAGCTGGTAATGAATGAAGACGCACCGGGAAAAAAGAAAGACAAATTAACGTCTAACGATAAAAACCATACATAAACTTCTCGTATGAGAGTTTTACTATGTCGGCGGCGACATTAACACCGCGAAGGAGTTTCTATGAAAAAGAAACTTGTTTTTTCAGCAATGCTGGTTTGTCTGCTGGCATGGGGCTTAACTCTGATTGGATGTTCCACGGGATCCGATGACGACGACGCCGGTGATGATCCGAACACGTCTTTCGTTGCGGTAACTTCGATTAGCGGAATTCCAGGCGGCGGCGTGAAAAACACGCCCATTACTTTAACCGGAACAGTTAGCCCGGCTACCGCAACAAACAAAACTATTGCGTGGACTGTAAAAACAGCAGGAACGACCGGCGCAACGATAACAGACGGAAACGAGTTAAACACGACAGCGGCTGGAACGGTTGTTGTTACGGCCACAATCGTCAATGGTTTAACGGAAAGTTCAAACTACACGCAGGATTTCACCATCACGATTACTGATACCTTCGTTGCGGTAACTTCAATTACTGATGTTCCAGCAGACGGAACCTCCGGGACTCCTCTTACTTTAACCGGAACAGTCAACCCGTCTACCGCAACCAATAAAACTATTGTCTGGACTGTGAAAACGCCAGGAACGACAGGAGCAACGATAGCTGACGGAAACAAGTTAAACACAACGGCGGCTGGAACGGTCACTGTTACGGCTACAATCGTTAATGGCTTAACAGCAAGTTCAAACTATACACAGGACTTTAACATAACGATAACCGGAGGTGGCGGAGGTAGTTTTATTCCAGTAACTTCAATTACTGATGTTCCGAATAGTGGAGGTGTCGGGACTGCTTTTCCTTTAAGCGGCACAGTCAATCCAAGCAACGCAACTAATCAAACTATTGTTTGGAGTGTACTACTGTCAAACGGAACCGGAGCAACTATCAATGAAAATACGTTCAAAGCAACGTCATCTGGAACCCCTAGAGTTAGGGCCACAATCGTTAATGGTTTAACAGAAAGTTCAGACTACACACAAGACTTCATTTTTATGATAACCGTCGGTGGTAGCGTTGGTATTGATAACTGGTCTACCTTGCTTGGAAAATGGAAAGGGGAGTCAGGGGAAGATCTTGTTCAGTTAGAGTTCAAGCCCGGACTATCTATGGGAGGATATAGCTTCTCGGTGGGCTATAGCATAGATGGTTATGGGGCAGGTGGAGGAAGTGTATTTGCTTGTTCGTATGTAGGAACCACATTAAGGAAATACGATGCTGAGACGCATACTACAGAAGAAACTTTTACCGTTATAGTGTCTGGTGATGGTCAAACATTAACATTTTCAGATTATCAATACCACGCAGGTGATGACCACCGTTCATATATGAACAGTAAAACGTATACCAAACAGCCGTAACAAACTATTTCGTATTTGACCAATCGTTAAAACGCTCCGTCATCATCGGCGGGGCGTTTTTATTTATATTGAAACTTAAACTTTACATATCTTATATTCAAATCATAAAATCATATTTCAGGAGTTTACTATGTGGTCTAAAGAATTAACCAAATTGTCAAGAGAATATTTTGAAACCGGATTTTGTAATGTTAAAAACAAAGTCCCTGAATTCGGGGTATTAATCAAAAAAGATAATCAATTCAGGATTAAACTGTTCAATTCGGATACGGAATTAATTTACAATTCGGTTGATGATCTAATTAATGCCGGCTGGGTTGTCGATTAGTTATTTTATAACATAATTGCGCATAACGCATTTCCGGGCAGGAAACAGAGGCTTTTGATTTTACGGCATGGGTCTAAAGCCGCAAGAGCAACAGTTGTTGTTCCTGTGATGGCGGTAAGCTGGTGATTCCGCTGCCCGCGCTGGTGCGCGCGCGAGGGATTCCGGGGGCGCGATAGCGCCCACTACAATCAATACCTATCGGAAAGCGACCGTCTTCGGGCGCATTGCAGCGGAAAGCCCACAGGAAGCGCATGGGCGCTTCCGAGGACTTGAAGCGGAAAGCCCGGTTTTTTGCCCGTGGTTTCCACGGGCAAAAAACGCGCCCAAAAAATTCTGTGTGTATTCCGGCGGCTTCACCTTTTTTTTTGATTGACGTATAATGCGGTATATGGGTGAAAATAACAGCGGGCTTTCGCATTGGGCGGATATTGCGGCGGCGAAGATTATCCGGGAAAAGGGCGATAGGGAAGTTTATACCTGCGCGTCGGGGATTACGCCGTCGGGAACGGTACATATTGGTAATTTCAGGGAGATTATTTCCACTGATCTTGTTGTGCGGGCGCTGCGGGGGCTTGGGAAAAAGGCGCGTTTTATTTATTCATGGGACGACTACGATGTGTTTCGCAAGGTTCCGAAAAATATGCCGGGGCAGGAGATGCTCAAGGAACATCTGCGGCGGCCTATTACGCTTGTGCCGGATCCCTGGGGCCGGGATGGGAGTTATGCGCAACATCATGAGCTTGATGTGGAGCGGGAATTGCACAGGGTTGGTATCGCTCCTGAATATCTGTATCAGGCGCGGCGCTACCGCGAGTCGCTTTACGCGGAGCAGATAAAGACCGCTCTTTCCAAAGCTGCCGAAATCAGGGCGCTTCTTGATAAACACAGGACGGATGCGCTTGCGGCTGACTGGCTGCCTGTGGCGGTTTTTTGCGGGGGCTGCGACAGGGATACAACCTCGGTACTGTCCTGGGATGGCGGCTATGGGCT
>JAISAF010000269.1 GCA_031266855.1 Spirochaetales bacterium | reverse complement strand
GGCGATACCGCGTATGGTTCAAAATTATCTGTCATAGTCGCGCCCTTAACCCGTACCCGCTTCCCCACCATAGTGCCGAAAGTGAGCTGCCGCAGCACACCGGGCAAGGATATTAATGTAGTTGTAACCCAGTATGGCGTAGCGGTGAATCCGGTTTTTGGAGAACTGCGCGACCGGCTGAAGGCGGGCGGCGTCAAGCTGGTAAACATTGAGGAACTCCAGCGCATGGCTGAAAAGATGGTCGGAATTCCCAAACCAGTGCGGTACGGAAATAAAGTCGTTGCTGAAATTATTCACAGGGACGGGGTTATTCTGGACCGCATCCATAACCTGCTGCCCTGATGAATAAGCGGTTTGCAGTAATCTTGATCAGAATTAGCCTGATTATCATAAGGAGTATTGTCTATGAAAACGTATGAGATTTATCCGCTCATCAACCTGATCTGCGATGACAATGAAATGTCAGCCCAGACCTATCTTCAGAACTTTGGCAAACGCAATCCCGCGCCTGTTGTAATATGGCTCGTTAAGGGAAACGGCAGGAATATCCTGGTGGATTCCGGTGGCAGCGAGGCTAAGATAGCCTCTGTGCAGCACCATCCCTGCGAGCAGAAGCCCGAAATGCTGCCGGAAAATTTAGTACGCAGTGCGGGTGTCGAACCAGCGGATATTGATACGGTTGTTATTACCCATCTCCATTGGGACCATTGTTATAACCTTGAGAAGTTTCCCAACGCAAATATTTATATTCAAAAAAGAGAAGCGGAATTCGCCATCAATCCCTATCCGACACACTGGCGTTTCTATGAACATCCCAAACTTGGACTGGAAATGCCCTGGCTGAAACATCTTAACCGGATAACATTTGTTGACGGTGATTTTACGCTCTGTGAAGGCGTCGAGGTTTACCTCATGCCCGGTCATGCACCCGGCATGCAGAATGTTGCGGTTCAAACGACAGACGGGATTTATCTTATTGCCAGTGATAATATCCCGCTCTATCTTAATTGGGAAGGCGCGGACATTCACAGGCATATTCCCAGCGCTATCCATTGCAATCTGGATGATTATTACGCGACTTTCAGGAAAATGGAAAAGGTCAGCGATCATGTTCTTCCCTCGCACGACATGAAACTGCTTGACTTCAAAGTTTTTCCGTCGAAAAAATGATGCATGGGATAGCAGACTTATTCTGTTGCAAAAAGAATTTGGGCGCCTTTCTTGCGGCTAACGCCGCAAGAAACCGGGCTTTCCGCTTCAATTCCTCGGTCTTGCTTTCGCAAGCCCTCCGGGATTTCCGCTGCAATCCCTGGCGCGGCCCAGGGGCAGCACAAAATCGCGTACGCGATTTTGCGACTAACAACCCGGCGCGCGCCTCAAGCGGCAAAGCGGTACTGATTTCCAAATCCACAAGCGCGGATGCTTGCGGCTAACACAGCGCAGGCAGAACCTGCGCCGGGCGGGGGCCGGGCGCTGGTGCGCGCGCCAGGGATTGGAGGGATGCGAAGCAGCCACAGCGCGGAGCGCTGGGGCCGTAGCGATAGCGGAGTCCCGGAAAGCCCGGCCCCGGCGCGGAAGAGCGCCGGGGAGGCGCCCAAATTCCGAATTACAAATGGGTTTTTGGACAGGCTCTAAAAACCATAATGCTGTATGTGGAGCCAGCTTGATAGTCATAAAATGATATTATCCCGATCCGGGGAATTCCGGGACTTCGGGTAAAGGAACTTTGAGTATGGATTATACTTTTCATGAAACGATGCGCATTCCCTACGCGGCGATGCGGGACTGGACACAGAAGTTATACATGGCTGTTGGAATGAATGAGCATGACGCCTGGATTTGCGCGGATACGGCTGTCATGGCGGACGCGCGGGGCGTTTACTCCCACGGCTGTATGCGCACTCCCATCTACTGTAACCGTATTATGCAGGGGGGCACAAGCGCGAGCGCCCAGCCATCCATAGAAAAGGAGCGGGTCGCGACGGCGATTGTCGATGGACACAACGCGATGGGACAGGTTGTCGCCGTATACGCCATGAAAATCGCGATTGAAAAAGCGCGGCAATGCGGCACAGCCAGCGTCTCAATAAAACGGGGAAATCATTTTGGAACCTGCGCCTACTTTGCCGAGATGGCTGTACGCGAAGATATGATTGGTTTTGCCTGGACAAACGGAGGCCCGGTTATGGCGCCCTGGGGCGGAAGGGAGAGACAGCTTGGAAATAATCCTTTTGCAATCGCGCTGCCGTGCGGGAAGAAACGGTCAATTGTTCTGGATATGGCCCAGAGTGTGGTTGCGCGGGGGAAAGTCGTTATGGCGATGAAAACAAAAACCCCTATTCCCGATACCTGGGCTTTGGATACAGAAGGCTGCCCAACCACAGATCCGGTTGCCGGATATTGGGGGACTGTCCGCCCGTCCGGTGATTACAAAGGATCCGGCCTTTCAATTCTTGTATCAATGATATCCTCGATACTGCCCGGAGCGGCTATTGGAGCGACACTGGTAGATTTATATGAGCAGCTTGCGGTTCCTTTCAACGCGGGGCAGCTTCTCCAGGTTATCGATATATCGGCAATGACCGATTTAGAAGAGTTTAAGGATCGGATGGATGATTATGTGGAGTACCTGAAAAACGGCAAAAAGGCAAAGGGTTTTACCGAAATCTTCGTACCGGGAGAACTTGAGCATATTATGTACGAAAAGCAGATGAAAGAGGGGGTCGAATATCCTCTTGAAATTATTCAGGAATATCACGCGTTATGCGAAAAACTCGGCGTCGAAAAAATGGCATAGAAAGGCGGGAGGGCTTGAAAGGTTGGCGCATAATGAATGTATTTGAGGGATGTGTTCCCGTCCGGCTTGAGGATGTGCTGGCCGAACGGGAAGCCCGCGCGTCTAGTCAGCAGCGCCTTTTAAACACGTATACGTGTACACTGGTTTGCTTGACCCTCAATATCGCGGGGGAGTATAAAGCCTTTCCCCTGGCCCGGCGGTGTTTTCAGGAAGGTATACGCGCCATGAAACGGGCGCTGGATGCTGAGGGTCTCATGATTGTTCATCAGGAATCCACGCTGCGCACAGCCGGATATGCCGCTTATTTTTCCGTTGCCGCCTGTCCCGAAAATATAAAAACCCTCGCCTGTGATATCGAGGCCGCTCATCCCCTCGGAAGACTTTTCGATTTTGATGTCCTGCGGCCCGATGGCAGAAAACTTTCACGGCGGGACGCCGGGGGGACGCCGCGGCGGTGCTTTGTATGCGGCGGGGACGCCTTTGTCTGCGCCCGAAGTTCCGCTCACGAAGCGGCGCAGGTGAGCGGCGCTATGATAGCCATTATGAATACGTGGCTGCGTGAAACTCTGTCCGCGAAAATAACACAGGCGGCGGTAAAGGCTCTTATGGCTGAAGTGGCGACAACGCCGAAACCGGGCCTGGTGGACCGCGCGAATAACGGATCACACGCCGACATGGATTTCTTCAGTTTTATAGACTCCGCGGCCGCGTTGCTTCCGTATTTTCAGGATTGCGCCCTGCGCGGATTTGAGCATGATTCCGACGCGATAAGTCTTTTTTACTCCCTGCGCCCTGGCGGCAGACGCGCGGATATCGATATGCGCAGCGCCACCGGGGGCGTTAATGTTCACAAAGGAATTATTTTTTCAGCCGGACTCATCAGCGCGGCCTACGGGCATCTCTACCGCGGACATGCCGATCCGTCCCCCGCTGAAATCGCGGCCTTCTGCAAGGAAATGACATCCCGCCTTATGGAAGACTTTTCCGGCCTTACTGCCGAAAACGCGAAAACACCCGGAGAACAGCTTTATGCGCGCTATGGAATTACGGGCATCCGGGGCGAGGCCGCCAGCGGGTTCGCGCACGTATGCGCTCATTCACTGCCCATGCTCTGCCGAATGCTCAAAGCCGGGCATTCCATGAATGATGCCGGAGTCGCCGCCCTGCTGTCGCTTCTTGCCGTTACCGATGACACCACGATTATTCACCGCTCCGATATAGCCACGCTGCGCCGGATTCAGAAACAGACGGCGGATTTTCTCTCCTCAGACCCATCGATGGAAACTATAATCCACATGGCACAGGAAACCGATGCTTCGTTTATTGAAAAAAATATCAGCGCGGGCGGCTGCGCGGATTTACTTGCGATTACCTGGTTTTTTTATTATCTCAACCAGCGCCATCCCGTGAATGATCCTGTTTTTCACAGGCGCCTCCGGTCATGAGTACATGACCGGACCGGGCTTTCCGCTCCAATTCCTCG
>JAISAF010000216.1 GCA_031266855.1 Spirochaetales bacterium | reverse complement strand
CGCCAATCGCGAAAGCTATCGGCATACCGAGGAAAACTAATATTATTAAAACAAAAAGCAAAATTAACCCTATGCTCATTGCGTCGCCCCCTTGCTTTTACGTGCGGCAATAAAGCCCATAAAATATTCGTTAAAAATATTTTCCAGTATAAAAACGATGGAAAGTCCGGCGCTGACAGCTACGGACATATACATAATTGGTATGGGGAGTCCCAGCCCTACGGATACCTGCCGCGCGACTTTCCCGCAGATAGATATGCCGGCGCACAGCATAACGACCAAAAACGCCAGTTCCAGGATATACATAAAGAGGTCAATAATTTTTCTTGGTTTTTCGGATACATACCGGATAAAAACATCAATACGGATGTGGCGGTATTTCCTGAAACCAACCGGCGCCGCGAGCATAATGGCCCAAATCATTGCGTATCGTGCCAGTTCGTCTGCCCAGGGATTCGCGCTGGAAAACGCGTACCGCAGGAACACCTGATAAAAAATAATTGCCGTCATAACGCCTAACAGGATTCCCATGATAACCATCAGAATTTTTTCAATGATATCCAGAATTTTTTTTACCACGTTTATTCCCTCTGTTGTTGAGATTGGATGCTATTGGCGCGCAGATGCCGCGCGCCAAACCGTTTTCAGGAGACAGTTATTAGACTTGTCCGGTAACCTTCCGGTTCTCTCACAAGTCTGGCGAATTTGCCGCACAATGGCGGCAAATTCCACTGTTTTTATATAGAAACCGTTTCCGAAGCTGTTTTAGAAACTAAAGTTTCTAAAACAGCTCTATTTAACTGCGGCTATCATACCCGCGATTTCAGCCATTTGGGGAAACTTTTTTTCCGCAAAACCCTCAAATGCGAGGCGGAAGCTGTCGATATCGGGCGTAAGCACCTGGACGCCTTTGTCCGCGAATTTCCTGATAAACTCCTGTTCAAGCGATTCATTGTTTTTGCTGATTTCCTGTGCGCATATTATTGCTGCCTCAACGAGGATAGTCTGTACGCCTTCCGGCAGTTTATTGAAACGTTCGTTGCCCATCATGAAAATATCGGCGCCACATGAATGCTGGGTAAGGATGAGGTACTTGCAGACATCGGCGAATCCGTAATTGTATGAAAGCAGCACGGGATTCTCCTGCGCTTCAATCGTCCCCTGTTGCAAGCCGGTAATGACTTCGGCAAGATCCATCGGTGTCGCCTGCGCTTTCAGGTTGGTCCAGGTCGAAACAAACGGTTCCGAATCAGGAGTGCGGATTTTTAATCCCGCGATGTCCTGTACGGTTGCCAGCGGCTTCATACTGGTTACGTCGCGAAAACCGCGATAGGAGGGAGCAAACGCCGTATATCCGGCATCGGCCGCGTACTCAATCCATACTTCGCCCGCTTTGCTGTTATACCAACAGTTCATGAAGTGATTGTAGTCCCGGTAGAGATACGGTAGCGAATCCATGCATTTGTTGGAGAACATTGCCATGATCGCGTATCCTTCAACGAGTATATCCTGCGTACCCATGCTGAGTCCTTCAATTTCCTCTTTTCCGTTGCCCAGTTTGCCGCTTGAATAAATTTCGACTGTTACTTTGCCGCCGGTTTTTTCACTTACCTGTTTCGCGAAATTTTCCACCATCGTCTGGCGCGGATCGGTTTCGGCATTCGTGTGTCCCAGAAGTAATTTAACAGCCCCTTCACCGGCGGCGTTAGGCGAAACTGCGTTTCCGGCTGAATCGTTTGCCCTGGAACACCCCGCCAGCGACAAAAAAACCGTTAAAATCACCACTAAAAAATTCATTCCGTTTTTCATAATTTTTCTTCTCCTTTGTTTTTCATATAGAGGGCGCCTTTCCAAAAATCCATTTGTAATTTTACTTCGATTCGGAATTTTGGCGCATTTGCGGCGTAAAACGCCGCAAACCGGGCTTTCCGCTTCAAGTCCTCGGATTTGCTCATGCAAATCCTGTGGGCTTTCCGCTCCAATCCCTTGCGCACGCACCAGCGGCGGGGTTGGTTGATATTGTTCTGTTCTATGCGGCGACATAGCCAAGTTCCCGCAGTTGTTTTACCGCAAGCCCACGGATGGCGACGCGGTCCGCTCCGGCTTGCAGCATCGTGTAAGCGTCCTCCAGGGACGCGATTCCGCCGCTTGCTTTGATTTTGATCCGCTCTCCAAAAGCGTCCTTCAATAACAGTATATCGTGCAGCGTGCCCCGCCCCTTGCGCATACCTGTGCAGGTTTTTATAAAAGTTGCTCCGGCATCAAGACCTAATCGCGAAATAAGAATCTTTTCCTCATCGGTTAAATAGCCTGTTTCAATTATAAGTTTGAGTGGTATATGGTAGCCCGACGTCAATTTATAAACCTCATGAACTTCCTCCTGAAACTCATCGTATTTTTTATCAAAGAAAAGCGGGAGCCGCGACAGCATATCTATTTCACAGCAGCCTAATTTAATCCCCTGTTCGACGAGATTCAGGTGTTCGGCTTTCGTATAAACATCCGTTGTGCTTCCCTGAACGACTTTTACGCTTGACCCTTTTAGGAATTCCATAACATACGGCAGATACATCTGGAGCGGCACAATGCGGCCCATTTTATATCGTATGGCATCTTCGCATGAGCGTTTCACATCCGCTTGAGTGGAATTGATGTTGAGAAGCGCGGTATATTCGATACATTCCATAATTTTTCCGATTTTGCCGTTATCTTCCGGGCACTTAAATAGCCTCATATTATTTACCTCCATAATTCATGTCTTTAAGCTGCTTTATGAACCGGCTGCCGGCATCCACGCGATCAGCTCCGCTTTGAATGTACGCATAACAGTCTTCCAGATAAGCGTAATCCCAGCCTCCACCGGCTTTGATCTTTATCGTATCGCCAAAACGGTCTTTCAGGAAACAAATGCTTTGCAGCGTCGCGCGTCCTCCGTTTATGCCGCACAACTGTTCCATTCCGCTGCAAATGCGCACATAATCAGCTCCGGCGTTTATCGCGATTTTGCCAAGCGTCATCTGTTCTTCGTATGAAAAGAGTTCGGTTTCAAGAACAAGGCCAATATGTCCGCTGGATTGTTTGATCACGTCCGCCATTCCGGAAAAATCTTTTTCTATGCGGGCAAAATCCTTATCATGAACCACACCTGCCGGTACACCCAAATCAAAATCTTTGACGCCTGATTTTATTACATCTTTGATGCCGAATATTTTGCAATCATAATTTTCATCCGGTGAATATATGAGCGAGTAGATACATACCGCCCTGACTTCGGCGCCTTTTAACGCGGCTGACACCTTTGGGCACAACGCTGCGGTAGCAAGCACTCCGGCGGTCCCGTAGGTTTTCGCGTCGTTGCATATTTCGGCAATCATCGCGTCCTGCACAGACGGAACAAGCAGCGAGGCTATCTCCGCTTTTGAAACGACCGTACGAATAGTTTCCCGGTCCTGGGGAAATTTCAGTATTTTGATCATAAAGTTCTCCTCCACTTAAATTAAAACATTCCAAGAGAATGAAATATCGCGGTAAGCACGAGGCCGAATATGCCCGCAACCGTTCCTATAAAAGTTATGTACTTGAATGCCTGCACGGTGGTGAAATTGAACATCTGCGCCGCGACCCAGAATCCGCTATTGTTTACGTGCGAACCAACCATGACTCCGGAGCCGATAAGAAACGCCGTAGCCGCGGGACTAAGGCCGAGCGATCCCATCATGGGCAGAACAATGGCCGAGGTGGTCATCGTCGCTGTGGTCTGCGAGCCTACGGCTGTCATCATAATGGCGGCCATGATCCAGGGAAGCAGAATGCCGGGGAAGTTTGATTTTGACAGCGCGTTGGACAGCAGGTTGTTGATATCGGGATAGGCTTTGATGATTGCGCTGAACGCGCCGCCCATGGCGGTGATGAGGAGCGGAAGCAGGGCTATCTTCAAGGCCCTGTCGACCCATTTATTCAGCATGATATCCCCGATGCTGTTGTCGGCTGTTCCTGTATTTATTTTAAAGTAGTCGATGACTTTGGACTTCAGGGAAAGCCCCAGCAGCATGGCGGCGATAACGCCGATGAACATGGCGATGTTCCTTTCACCGATAACCCCAAGGAACACCCGTAGCGGGTTTTCTTCGGAAAGGTATGTGATGGCATAGGAATTCGCGGCGATGAGCACAACCGGCAGCAGTATCGGCAGGGCCGCGAGGCACACATTGGGAAGCCCTTCTTCTTTAATAAGGAGGTCGTGATAATCGCCGCTTGAGACGGTTTCGACTCCTGTTACGTAGTCTTCCCGGGGCGGAATCCACTCCTTATTGCAGAACCGGCTACACAGAAGATAGGTAAGCGCGAGCGAGAACAGCGAAATGACGATGCCCCAGATAATTACCTGGCCGACGTCCGCGCCCAAAAGAAGCGCGCTGGCCAGAATGCCGGGCGTAGGGGGCACCAGGCACATGGTGAGACCCAGGCCGCAAACCGCCCACCCTCCCATACTCGCCATGGATACCTTTTTCCGTTTTGATATGTAGGACGCGATGGGGGACAGCATCACGATGGTAATATCCCCGAAAATCGGAATGGACATAATGAAGCCAGCCATAGCTGTTGTAAGCTCAAGCCGTTTGCCTTTCGACAGCCTGATGAAAAAGTTTACCATGGATTTGATGGCGCCGGAGTCCTGTATACCCATAGCAATGATGGAGCCGAAAATGATGGTACACCCTATGCCGGTGAGCGTACCGCCGAAAGCGCTTACCATGGTTGTGATGGTTTTGTTAAAACCGAATCCGAACCCAAGACCGGACAGCAAACCCACAATGAACAGGGCGAGCACAGGATGCATCCTGATTTTAACGATAAGCAAAACGAGCAGAACAATAGCGAAAAATAATATAACGAAAAACTGAGTCATAAATTCTTCTCCAAATTTTATGTGCCGTATGACAGACTTGTCCGGTAACCTTCCGGTTCTCTCATAAGATTGTGGAATTTTCCGCAAAATGACGGCAAATTCCGCCATTTTTATACCGGAACCCTTCCGAAGCTGTTCGGAAACGAGAGGTTATAAACGGCTATAGTGCATCAATTACGGCATAATGCTTCCAAATCAGCGCAATCGACTGAATACTGTGTACACAGGGATATACATCAGCACTTTTCACCGACAGCGCCGATCCCGCTTCAATAAAGAAGACAGTGCCTTTTTAGGTTTGAGAAGATATTAATGTGATTTAAAGATACCAGATGAGGGGGGGGCGAATAGGTAAAGTCCCTACATTCCCTATAAGCTTTCATAAACAAATAGTCTATCATCAAAAGTTTCTTTTGTCAACGAAAAAAATTATACGAAAAATAACATTCTGGGAAAATGTCAAGTGGTAATTTTAACAGTGACTGGATAAAAAAGCAGAATTTTTACCGCTAAGTCGAAAAAGTTTTTGTTTTAAGTTTTTTTGCCTTCTTTTTGACTTCTTCGACTTCGCGGTTAGAAATCTTCAGATAGTTATACGCAATTAATTGCGGTGTGGTTTTTCCGGTATCGCTGAGCCCGTGGAGCGCAAGGGATTCCAGGGGCGCGAAGCGCCAAAAATGCGCCCATGATGGCCGCGATTTAAATCTTCGGCAAAGTCCCTGGCGACAGGAGGCCGCGGATTCTTAGGAAATGCGCGCTGTGGCGCGTAACGGCCTGTTCCATATTGCCGGTTTGTATGGCGTCGATAATCTCTTTATGATCCTGGGAGACATCGCGCAGTTCTTTCATCGCGTAGTATGTTTTTTGAATTTCTTCCCGCAGGAAGGCGTGCAGGGTTTTGAATATGGCTAGGAAAAGCCCGCTTCGTCCTTCTTTTATGATAATCGCGTGAAAGTCATAATCGGCTTGGACAAGTTTATCCATTGAGCCTTCGAGCGCGGCGTTTTTCATGTTTTTTACCTGGGTTTCGAGTTTCTGTATCATGGGCTGGAAAGTGTCCCGCTCCCGCACATACCGTGTCATCATGGACAGGAAGGCTGCTTCTTCAATGATTTGGCGGAGTTCCAGAATTTCCCACATGTCGTCGTCACCCAGAAGAATAGACCACGCGATGGCCTCTGTGGAAATATGGGATCGCCCGCTGAGGAAGGTACCTTTTGGGACACGGGATTCGAGAATCCCCAGGTGCTGGAAAATCTTGATTGCTTCCCGTATCGAGGAACGGCCAATTCCGAAACGGCTGGCGAGTTCCTGTTCTGTGGGAATTTTATCTCCCGGCTTGTATAGCCCGGAGGTAATGATTTCGCGTATTTTTTCCATTGTTTGCGCGACAACGGTTTTCTGCTGGATGCGCTCATGCTGCGGATAGTGCGCTACTGTGTTTTTCGTGGTTTTATTCTTCATGCGATTCTGTCCGTGGTCAATTCTCCCGGAGGTCAAAAAAAGCTTAAAGCCGTGTTTTGCCTAATCTGTTACATACGGTCTTTTTCGGCTTTTAAAAAAATGTCCGGGCAAGCCGCCGTATACCGGACAGCGGAGCGCCAGCGCACTCCCGGAATATGTGTCAGTATAAGCGGGAAAAAGGAGATGGACAAGGGCTTACCCCGCGAATTTGCAGAATGCAAATTCGCGGGCGACGGGTTGGCTGCACAATTGCCGGAGGCAATTGTGCGGGTCTGCTTTTATGGCTTGTGTTAGCCGCTGGGCGGCGGCAGCCGGTGGTGATAAAGACGTGCACAGCGCGTAACGCGCTGTGCTTGGTGGCAAACCACGCAATTTTGTCCCGACAAAATTGCGACCGCCGGGTTCTGTGCGCATAATTGCACGGCAATTATGCGCCTGCGAAATTGCCAGTGGCAATTTCGCAGACTGATTCTGAGCTGCCGCTCAAAATTGCGACCGCCTGGTTACGCGCAGCGAATTACCTTTGGTAATTCGCTGCCCCGGAATTGCCTGTGGCAATTCCGGGAACTGGTTCTGAGCTGCCACTCAAAATTGCGACCGCCTGAGTTCTATGCGCATAATTGCTGAAGCAGCAATTATGCGCCCCGGAAATTGCCCGTGGCAATTTCCGGGGCTGGTTTTGAGCTGCCGATGCGCAAGGGATTGCAGCGGAAAGCCCACAGGATTTGCGTGAGCAAATCCGAGGACTTGGAGCGGAAAGCCCGGTTTTTTTGCCCGCGGGGGCGGGCAAAAAAATGCGCCCAAAATCGTGTTTATCCGCCTGGTCGCAGGGACTCTACCTCGCCTGCCCGGATGCCTGTGGCCGTTTCAAGATAGCTGGACAGGATGCGGGCTGGTCGGCTGAACATATCGGGGTATTTTTCGAGGAGGGCGGTAATCCAGGTTCCGCGCCGGGGGTTTCCGGTGGAGAGTCTTTGGGCAATCGTGATTTTGTAATAAGTGTCTATGCGGGAAAGGGGCTGCTGGAGAAGATATGCCTGAAACTCGTTGACCAGAAGGTAGTGGTCGGCGGTATCGTAGCCCATCCAGGTAAAATAGGTGTTCCAGAATTCCTTTTGTTCCTGTGGGAGTTCCTGCCATGTTTTTTCCACGAGGCTGCGGTATTCGGGAATTTCATAGTACACGCCGTGGAAGGCTTCGTGGCAGAGCAGCAGGCTGCGTGTCGCGGCACTGGATTCCTGTGAGATACCCAGGATACCGCCTCTGCCGGGCAAAAAGGTTTCATTTTCTTTTTGGAGTACGCCAAGGGAAACGAGGTAGTCGCCAAGCCAGCGTTCTTCTGTGTTGAGGGGGAAATCCGTTGTCCGCGCGGTTTCAAAAAACAGGGCGAGGCCGGCGGCGCTGTAGTTATGGGCGTTCCAGCCGTGGCGGCTCCAGATAAGGGCGTCGGGGTGGAGCTTTCCGCGGAAGCCTGTTTTTTCAATAAAAAAGGCGAGCCGGTGAAAAAGGCGTTTCTGAACTGTATAATCCCTGCTGTCAAAAACCAGTATTCCGGGAAAAAGGCTCCAGCGGAAGACCTCAAAATCAGGCGTCCGCCAGGCGGGAGGAGAAGCTCCTGTGGGATTTCCGGTATCGGGGGAAAAAGCGCCGGCAACCGAGGCAAGGTCGGCGGGAACAGGAACAAAGGAGGGGGAGGCTGCGCTCCAGGCGGGATTTTCTTCAAGGAAAATTTCGATGCCGGCGCCGGGAGCCAGGCCGGAGATCGCGGCTTCGCGCGGGGTAAAGCCCAGAAAGCGGGAGTGAAACCACAGGTCTTCGGCAACGGGCCGCGTTCCGGCGCGGGCGCTGAAAGTCTGTTCGCCGTTATACAGGTCCAGGCGCGGCGTACAGGGGGTTTCGGATTTCAGCCTTAGGCGGAGGCTGTATTCGCCGCCGCTGTCCGTGGAGGCCAGGCGGACGCGGCAGCCGCCGGGGAGAGCGTTTTCCACTGGCAGGATGGCGGAAGAGGCGTATATTTCCCCTGAAGGCTCCATTCGGAAAACCGGCTCGTAGGGAACGATCCCGGCGCTTAGGACGCGGATTGCCGCGGAGCCTTCACCGGATTTTCCTGTGACTTCCCCCGCGGGTTTTTCCGCGGCGGCGCTTTGCCCAGTCCCAGTCCTTGTCCCTTTCCGCGCTATCGAAAAACCACTGTAGTTTCCCGGTTCCAGCTTTAGAAACAGGCCGCCGCCGACCGCCGCGAAAAGCGGCGACTGCGCGTAGATGCCTTCAGCGCCTTTTTCCCCCCGGAGCGCGCGCAGTACCAGCCCTTTCGAGGCGTCCGCGAAACCCAGATATAACGCGAAACCGTCCTGTATGCTAAGGGGTTTTTGAAAACGGAAAACGATTTCCCCGTCCCTGGAAAGAAAAACTTCGCCGGGTTCCTTCCAGCCTTCGCCGGAGTCAAGGTACAGGGAAACGGTTTCGCCTTCCGGGCCGCGCAGGGCAAAGCCTTCCACCCTGACGGAGCAGGAAGCGTAGAAACACGAGAGACAGAACCAGGAAAATACGAGGACAATCCGCGCCATTACAGGCTCAGAATATTTTTCGTCAGAAGTTCCGCGATTTCATACTTCTGGGCATACGAAAAATCCGAATCGTTTCGGAGCAGGCTGTCAAAGAGAGTGGTAAAGGATTCCGGCAAAACGGGGAGCGTCTTTACCTGGTCGGAGAAAAAGCGGAAGGAAGGCTCGAAGCGTTTGTTTATGGCGAAAAGCATGGAACAGATGCTTTGAAAGAAATTCGCGATGGATATATGAAAAAAAAGCTCGTCCTTACGCATGGAGGCCGCCCCCAGATCGCTGAGACAGTGTTCCATTCTGGCCTGAAAAATGTCGCGTTCCCTGTCCCAGAAAGGCTGCGGCATGTTTTGCAGCTCTTTCCTGATTTTCAGTATCCAGCCGCTGTGGTCGTAGCAGATATTGGAATTGATGATCCGGTATAAAACATACGTGCCCCCGCGCATGAAGGTGGGGTCATTCCTTTCGATAATATCGGTAATGCGTCCGGTGGTTTTATATTCGATGCGCACAGGCACTTCGTCCACGATGAGGCGGTCTTTTCCTTTTACCTGGGAAGTTTCAAAAATCTTCCCGAAACAGAGAGCCTTCTTCCGTTCCTCTGGCGGGGGAATAGAACCGGAGTAATACACATCGAGGCTGAGAAAATAATACGGATCATAAACATCTTCCGCCATGAGGTTTTCCATAAGGATACTGTCCACAGAGGGCCACTTCTTAATTATGGCAGTAATATTTTCCGCTATGAGTTTTGATTTTCCATTCATGAACTTATTATAACACAGAACTCATTATAACACAATTGAAGGATTGGTGTAATCCTTTTATGATAATAGTGTGAACGATAATAGTGTGAACAATTTTTTTTTAACGGCCCTGGCCCTGGCCCCAACCGCGGAGAAGGATCTGAGCGATATTCAGAGTTTTATTTTTGAGAAATTTCACTGCCCTTCCGCCCTGGCCCTGCCTCCCGTACTGCCGCTTTTCTGCGCGTGGGCCACGCCGCAGACGGAACTTCTGAAAGCCATCAAAAAACGGGGATGGAAGCGCTTTTCCTTTGAAGGCTGTTTCAGGCTTGGCGGTATCCTTTGCGCGCAGGCGCGGCCTTTGAGCGGTGCGGGATTTTACCTTGCCGACTGTGAAACCGCGCCCGGCCCGCCGGAAAATATTCCGCCCCCGCCAACCTATACCGTAAAAACCCTGCGGCTTGTTGTTATGGAGATGAAAACCGCCCGCAGCCCGTTCTGGTGGGAAAGCGTCGAATGGCGAACCACGTTTGAGGACTGGATCAAGCTCGAACCAGCCGGCTTGTAAACCCTGCCGGACTTACGAAAAAATTACACCGAATTATCCCTGTAGATTGATTATGGACGCATTTTTTTTGTTTCACGCGCGGAGGCGCGTGAAACAAAAAAACCGGGCTTTCCGCTCCAAGTCCTCGGAAGCGCCCCTGCGCTTCCTGTGGGCTTTCCGCTACAATCCCTTGCGCCGCCCAGCGGCAAACCGCGCGCCTGTGTATGCGAAGCATACACAGGCGCGCGACCAGCAAGTCCCCCGCGAATTTGCTGGAGCAAAATCGCGGGGATTGTCACCGTGCACAGCGCGTAACGCGCTATGCACGTCTCTATCACTACCGGCTGCCATGCGGCAGAATAAATGTAATACACAGACAGGCAGTTATGTGCAATATTTTTTTTTTGAGAATCTTGACAATAGTTTTTAAAAATATTAGTATAAATAAATTTCAGGAGGATATATGGAAATAAAAATTTATGGTAATGAATATTTCAATGGCGTTTTTGATATTGTTCATAAAACAATAGAAGAAATTTATCCCAAATATTATCCAGGAACGGCTGTTGATTTCTTTCATAAACATCACTCAAAAGAAAATATGAAAAAACAATTACCTCATGAATATACACTGGTTTTGTTTGAAAATAATAAATTGATTGGAACAGGAACACTATATAACAATGAAATTAAAAGATTTTTCATATTACCAGAATATCAGGATAATGGTTATGGAAAAAAATTATTAATAGAACTTGAAAAGAATATAGATATAAACAAATATGATGAAATAATACTGGATTCGTCATTAGGAGCCGTTGAATTTTATAAAAAGAATAAGTATGTATATAAAAATTATAAGACAATAGATTTATTCAATGGTAATTACTTATGCTATATTGAAATGACAAAAAACATTTGTGGTGAAAATTTTAAGATAAATTATGACAATAAAATATTCACAAGTATTGAAAATAGCGAAAATGGTGAAATTGACGGGAGAACGTTCTTTTATTACCATCAAAATAAAGAAATAATATGGGCGGAATATTATGGCGGAATAATAAAAAAGGGATTTTTGGTAGGAACAGTTAATGAAACCGGGGAATTGGAATTTAATTATGAACATATAAACAATGAAAATAAAACACGGACCGGGAAATGCAATTCGACACCGATATTACTGGAAGGCGGACGAATAGAATTAGGGGAAAAATGGGAATGGACAAATGGAGATAAAAGTAAAGGCGAATCAAAAATAATAGAAATCAAGAATAGATAAAATAAAAGTAGAAAAAACCGCGCATAGCAGGTCTGTTTACGCTTCGCCGCCAGTAGGCGGCGCGGCCTCCACAACGGCTATGTCATTCCGCTTCGCTCCATTCCCGCGGCAAACCTCCGCCACATTTTGCCAGCCCCGGTCTTTGCTGCGCAAAGCCCTCCTCCTGAGCCGTCAAAACATCGTAAACAGCCGAAACGTTATGTGCAATATGGCCCTAAA
>JAISAF010000202.1 GCA_031266855.1 Spirochaetales bacterium | reverse complement strand
GCGCAAGGGATTGGAGGGATGCGAAGCAGCCACGGCGCGAAGCGCCGGGGCCGTAGCGATAGCGGAGTCCCGGAAAGCCCGGTTTTTGGCGCGGAGCGCCAAAAATGCGCCCAAATTCTTCCCCGGCGGAATAAGCTTAATTATTTATCGTTCCAGCACCGCGCGGATTCGACGTACTCCCGCGGATGAGGACTGCTCCTTCTGGATTACGAACTTTCCCAGGACGCCTAAATGTTCCACGTGAGGGCCGCCGCACACTTCCTTTGAGAAATCACCCAAAGAGTACACCTTGACCTGTTCCTCGTATTTGTCGCCGAAGAAAGCAAAGGCGCCGGCCTTTTTCGCTTCGTCCAGACTCATCACTTCCATTTTGACAGGAAGGTCGGCCTGTATCTGCTGATTAACAATATCCTGAACGCGCGCAATCTGCTCCTGCGTAAGCGGCTCGGAATTAGGAAAATCAAAACGCAGCCGTTCCGGTGTAATGTTACTGCCCATCTGCCGCACGTGGTCGCCCAGGACAATGTGCAGGGCCTTGTGCAAAAGATGCGTCGCCGTATGCAGGGCCGTTGTCATTTCCGAATTATCCGCAAGACCGCCCTTAAAGGTTTTCTCCGCGCCCTGCTTCGACAAATCCTGATGCCGGGCAAAAGCTTCCTCAAAACCCCGCCGGTCAACACCCATGCCGTTTTCCGCCGCAAGCTCCTCGGTAAGCTCAATGGGAAAGCCATAGGTATCGTACAGCCGGAAAGCCACCCGGCCCGGTATAGTCTTCTGCGGATTCTTCATTAGATTCGGCAGCAGCTTCTCAAACTCATGCTCACCCTTTCGCAAGGTCTCAAGGAAACGCGCCTCCTCGCCGCTTAGTTCGTCTAGAATTTGCTGCCGCTTCTGAGCCAGAACAGGGTAGTATTTCCCATACATGCCGATAACAACTTCCGCCGGGCCAGCCAGAAAAGCCTCCTCCTTGCCCAGCTTGCGCCCGTGGCGGCTCGCTCTGCGTATAAGCCGGCGCAGAATATATCCGCGCCCGATGTTGGAAGGCCGTATATCCGCCTCATCGCCCAGCATAAAAGCCGAAGCCTTCACATGGTCGGCGATAATTCTAATGGAACGATCTGGATTTTCGTCTTCGCCATAGCGCCTGCCCGTAACATTTTCTATCGCCGCGATGACCGGAGCAAAAACCTCGATCTCGTACACGGACTTCTTTCCCTGGAGCATCGCCGAGGTACGCTCAATCCCCATGCCCGTATCAACGCAGCGCCGCGCCAGTTTTTCGTACGTGCCATCCGCCTTTTTGTTATACTGCATAAACACGTCGTTCCAAATCTCGAAGTACTTACCACAGCCGCAGCCCGGCCGGCACTCGGGGCCGCAGGCATCCTTTCCCGTATCGTAGAACATCTCCGAATCCGGCCCGCAGGGCCCGGTCTCGCCCGCCGGCCCCCACCAGTTATCCTCCCGCGGCAAAAAGTAAATCCTTTCGCGCGGAATGCCAACGCGCTGCCACACCTGTGCGGACTCTTCATCCGCCGGAACCCCGTCATCGCCAGCGAAAACCGTCACGGAAATCCGCCGCGGGTCTATACCCAGCCACTGCCCCGAAGTAAGAAACTCGTAACTCATCGCTATAGCCTCTTCCTTAAAATAATCGCCCAGCGACCAGTTACCCAGCATCTCAAAAAAAGTCAAATGGCTCGGATCCCCCACCGACTCAATATCGCCCGTGCGCACGCACTTCTGAAAATCCACAAGCCTCTTCCCCGCGGGATGCGGCTCGCCCAAAAGGTAGGGCACAAGCGGATGCATACCCGCCGTCGTAAACAAAACCGTCGGATCATTTTCCGGAACCAGCGACTTGCCGGAAATCTCCTTATGATTCCTCGAAACAAAAAATTCAATAAATTTTTCACGCAGTTCATTCGCCGTCATAGTTCCAAAATACTACTCAAGGGAGCGCCCCTTGGTCAAGGGAGACAGGGCGCCTCCCCGGCGCGGAGCGCCGGGGCCGGGCTATCCGCTGCAAGTCCTCGGATTTGCTAATGCAAATCCTGCGGGCTTTCCGCTCCTATCCCTGGCGCGGGCGCGGGCTGATCTATGCCGTAAACGCTAAACCCCGATGGCCTGTGCATGTTTCGATGATTTCGCATAACTTAACGCGCGGGTGAAGTTTGCGTCTTTCTAAAAAATCAGAATTTTTACCGCGAAGTCGAAAAAGCCTAATAAGTTCCGATACCAAGCCGCAAGCGTGGACGCTTGCTTTTAACCCGGCGTAGGCGGGAGCCTGCGCCGGGCGAAATCATATATGAGCATGTTATGCGCAATATTGTTTAATTCGGGAAGAAAATATTTTATCTAAAAACTGTACTGTAAAAACGGGCTTGACAAATAATAAAACAATGATACTATTAAATACTGACCCAAAGGAGAATGTTTTTATAAATTTATTAGACTTGTTCGATAATCTTCCGGTTCTCTCACAAGTCTGGCGAATTTGCCGCAAAATGGCGGCAAATTCCGCCATTTTACACCGGAACTGTGGGGTTTCCGAATAACTTTATTGATTAAAATAAAACACGGGAAAATAAAATGTTATACACAATTGGAAAAATACAAATTAATTCTGAGGAATATAAGGAAAAATTAAAATATCCTTATAATTTATCATTTGTAAAGGAACTAATAGATTTGTCCGGTTGCACACTTCATAAATGTAAAACACTAATTAATAAAATTATTGCAGAAGAAAAAATAGAAATCAACTATGTGGCAAAAGAGATACATGCTTATATGATGAATGAATATGAAGAAGATGATTTATAGCGTGTAACACTTTTACGGATAGCTTAACCGCTCAGGCGTCCTCCGCGCCAGGGATTGCAGCGGAAATCCTTTTTTACCGCGAAGCGGTAAAAAAGATTGGAGCGGAAAGCCCGGCCCCTCGCCCGCCAACGGCGGGCGAGGGGAGGCGCCCTCGTGTCTTTCCTGCTCACGTAGACCTTCCTGAAAAATTTATTTATGATTGTGGAGAAAAAAAATTACAGGAGACGGCTATGACGGGAAATAAAAAAGACATAAAGAAGGTGGCGCTGGCTTATTCGGGGGGGCTGGACACTTCCATCATAATTCCGTGGTTGAAGGAAAATTATCCGGGCGCCCAGGTTATTGGCGTGTGTGTTAATGTGGGGCAGAAGGACGACTGGGAGGCGGTGCGGAAAAAGGCGAGGGCTTCGGGGGCGGCGAAGATTTACATTATTGACGCGAGGCAGGAGTTTGCGCGTGATTTTCTGTGGCCGATGCTTCGCGCGGGCGCGGTGTACGAGGGTAAATATCTTTTGGGTACTTCCATCGCGCGGCCTTTGCAGGCAAAGTACCAGGTGGACATTGCTATAAAGGAGGGCTGCGACGCGCTTGCTCATGGGTGTACGGGCAAGGGGAATGATCAGGTGCGTTTTGAGCTTACGTACAAGGCGCTGGCTCCCGGGTTGCGGGTTATCGCGCCCTGGAGGGAATGGAATATTTCGTCGCGGGAAGAGGCCATTGAGTACGCCCGGTCGCACAATATCCCGCTGGGGAATATTTCCAGGAAAAATATCTATTCCCGCGACTGGAATATCTGGCACATGAGTCATGAGGGCGGCGAACTGGAAGACCCGTGGAACAGGCCGCTTGAGGCTATGTTTCAGCTTAGCAGGAGTCCAAAGGACGCGCCGGACAGGGAGACTGAAATTATTGTAGGTTTCGAGGAGGGGCTGCCGGTGAGTCTGAATGGGAAAAAAATCCCGCCCTGGAAAATGGTGGAGGAGTTAAACCGCCTGGGCGGGGAAAACGGCATCGGGCGGGCGGACATTGTGGAAACCCGCGTTGTGGGTATGAAAAGCCGCGGCGTGTACGAGACTCCCGCGGGGACGATACTTTTTGCCGCTTTGAAAGAACTTGAAATGATAACGATAGATTCCGAAACCCTTGCTCTGAAAAACGCTCTGGCGCAGGAATACGCGCGGGCCGTTTATTCGGGGAAGTGGTTTACCCTTGCGCGGGAATCCATGGACGCGTATATGAAATCCGCCTGCGCATACACGGACGGGGAGGTTCGCCTTGCTCTGTACAAGGGGAATATTATTCCCGCGGGCCGCAGGTCGAAGTATTCCCTGTACAGCGGGGATCTCGCGTCCTTTGGGGCGAGCAGCTACGATCACCGGGACGCGACGGGATTTATTAATCTCTACGGCCTTGCCACAGGCGTCCAGGCCCGCGTCCACGGGCTTGCGGCAAAACCGCATAAATCACGGGAAAGAATGAACCGCAAAGCCGAAAAAGGAGGCTCAAAAAAGGCCTAAAGAGCGGGAATTTATTAGACTTGTTCGATAACCCTACGGTTCTCTCACACGTCTAGGGGATTTGCCGCGAAATGGCGGCAAATCCCCTTATTTATGCGCAGCGGGCGCGTACGCTATTTCATTCATTTTTATTTATTAATTCTTCAAACATTTTCAATTCATCCAGTGAAAGTTTTTTTATATTATATTTTTTCCCATCTTTTGGGCTCTTCCGGCTAAATAGTGGAAGGGTTCATGTTTAAATTCCCCAGATGGAATAAGATGGCAGTCTTAAACCGTTCCTTGTTCCTAAAGCCATAGGTCATCCGCTTAATCCGTTGAATACAGCCATTCGTTGCCTCAAGCGCCCCATTCGTTACCCCAAGTCGTATCGCATTCAATATCCCCAAAAAATAATTCCGTACCATCTTCCCTGCCGCTA
>JAISAF010000156.1 GCA_031266855.1 Spirochaetales bacterium | reverse complement strand
GCCTTTCATTAATGTTCATGGTCTTATTATATATCAGCCTATTTATTATTTATGCCGGTATATCTGTTTTTTCCTCCATTATTTTCCTGATTTCTATATTGAAATGTATAGCAACAATTGCTGTATATATTATTGTAATTATTTGAGAGTTTATTACATTCCAGTATTCAAAGTTTAAATTCAATCCATTAATAATATTCAGGTTTATTATTACTAACGGCAACATTATGAGTAATAAATATCTTAAACTAAGAATAAAATTTACTGGTATAACAGAATACAAAAATACATACGGATTCCTGTGTTTTACTATTTTGTAACATACATAATATTGTACAATATGTATTAAAACTGGAAAAAATGATAAAAAAAACGTGGCATTATATGCATGCATATTTACAGGATACCTGCTTGTTTTTAATAATGACACCACTGAACCTAATTCAAAAAACAAATATATTACAAGCTGGCCCGGCGTGATAGTTCTGTTAATTATATCCTTTTCAATTTTTTTCAAACTAAATAAAACCATATATATCCTCTAATAATATTAAATCCTGTTAAAATTTTCATTGGCATCCGGTAATTCCTGGCGTGATTCCGGGAATACCGCACTCATAATGTGTATTTTATATTACATTTTTGATTTTTTCAAGTGTTTTAGAGTATGTCGCATAACTATTGCATAAACGCTATAAGCCGCCTGATTTTACGCGCCTGTGTTAGCCGCTGGGCGCGCGCAAGGGATTGCAGCGGAAAGCCCGCAGGATTTGCATGGGCAAATCCGAGGACTTGGAGCGGAAAGCCCGGTTTTTGCCGCCCGGCGGGGCGGCAAGAATGCGCTAAAATCTGAATCCGCAGCCGAGGATGGGGCGCAGATAGCCGGGGGAGACGGGGTCGACTGAAAAGAAGTGCATATAGTCGGCGCCGCCTTCGATAAAGAAGGAGGTGTTTATGTACCACGCGATGGAGAGGCCCGCGCCCAGGGACCTCATCAGGGTGCGAAGGGGTTCGGTGTTGCCGGCGGAAAACTCGAAGTGCAAATCGTCGAGCAGAGCGAAGCCCGCGCCGAGCCGGAAATTGAGGGCGAGGGTTCGGCTTTCGAGCCATTTTTGAAAGAGGAGGTTCAGGTGGAGGCCGAGGTACTGGGCGGAGAGTTCGTAGTCCGCGTCACTGGTGGAGAGATAGGCACAGAAGGGCGCGAGTTCCAGGCCGAGAGAACCCCATATTTCTTTGAATGGCAGGAAGCTGATCCGTGCCGCGGCTCCCAGGGGAAAAATGGATTTGTCGAAGAAGGTATTTAGATCGCCGTAGAGGGGGACAAGCGGCCCGTAGCCAATGGAGAGGTTCAGGTCGAAAGCCCTGCGGAAGGCAATGCGGAAGGTTCCCCGGATTTCTTCCAGGCCGCCGGGGTTTTTGATATACACATCGTAGAGTCCCGGCATCAGTGCGCGTCTGTCAAAAACGAGCCGCGCGCCTGTTCCCGCCGGGTTTGGGATATATTCGGCGGGTATAATCACGATGTCTGAACTATGGGGCCGCAGGTAGATTTCGCTTTCCTGAATAAAATTCTGCCCGTCAAGGGAGATTACCCATACGGTGTCCTCGTCCAGCCAGAAGGTTTGCGGGGAGAATCCGCTTATTCCGGGTTGCAGGGCGGGCCGGATTTCAAATTCCGTCCAGGCGGAGGCTTCTCCCGGAATGTCGAAAAAATCGTGGACGATTACTCTGTAGCGGTAGTGTCCCGCGCTCAGGGAAACTTCAATAAAGTTTTCGCTGGTAAACTCCTTTACTGTTTGCAGGAATCCGGTTTCGCCTGACTTTTCAATTGTTACTTCGTAGCGGTAGGCGTACTCACTTTTTTCCCAGACAATATGCTGGATAAAGCGCGGACGCTCCCCGGTTTTTTCAATATAGAAAAATCCTTCTTCGTTGCCGCGGGTGTTATGATCCCGCGTGTCATCGCCGGGGGCCTGCGTCTGTTGCGCGTGCGGGGATGGGAGCGTGAGGCCTGGCCCGGCGAGAAAGATATACATGAAAACGAACAGAGAAAAGTATGCGCGCCGCGTTCTGTTTTTCATATTATTTTCCGCATGGCGTTCCCCGCATGACATTTTCCATATATTAATATTGATATTATCTCCCGCATAGTATCCCCCGCATGTTATTCTCCGGCAGGCCCGTAGAGTATGCCTGGGACTTTCGTCTGTACCGGGCCTGCTGGTACGGGAACTTCCACGCGCAGCCGGTTTTCGCCGGGGATTCCGCGCTGTTCCAGGGATCCGTCCGCGGCCCTGTTTACGGCTTCGACCTGCCAGATGAAATTCCCCTGCAAAAGAAGGGGCCGCAGGTCTTTCAGCGTATAGGAAAGGCCTGGTACGGACGCGGGGCTGAATACCTGTCGCCGCGTTCCGTCTTCTTCATGGAACAGGCTGAAGATATAGCCGTTCGCGCCGGCAACCGGCTGCCAGCTAAAGACGAGGGTTCTGTTTTCGAGGAGCCACGGCGCGTCGATACGGTAGCCGTCCGCGGGGCTAAGGCCCGTGGTTCGCGGCAGGGAGGGAACAGGAAGGACATGGAAATAGGAAGGGCCCGCCGCGCTGATGTCAAAGCCGTCTTCGGTTTCGGCCCGGATAGTCCAGTAATACCCGCCTTCGGGAAGCCGGATAAGGGGTATGTTTTTTCCCGGATTTGGGATGTCCATGAGCGGCGGGCCGACAAGGGGGTTTGAATTGCGTGAAAGTACAAAGCGGGATGTTACCGTCTCAGGGGAACTCCAGCGCACAGTCCCCGGCCGGCGCAGGGCGTCAAGACCTCTGTAGGTATGTCCCGGCGGGGGATAATCCAGAGAAACAGGCTGGAGCCTGCGCATGGCAAAGCGTTCCGCGGCCAGAAGCCCTGTACGCCGGGAATTCAGCGGCCCTTCCTCCGCGAAAGCCTGAACCGTCCAGAAAAACGCGCCCTGGGGGTAGGAACTCATCGGCAGGGTGCGGCCCGTGTCCCGGCAGAAAGCCTCTTCGTATACAGGCCGTCCCTGGGGCGAGGCGCCCGCGTACAGCCGGAAATGGTAATATCCGGCCCCTTCCACTTCCTGCCAGCGGAAACCCATTACCGCGTCCCCGGCGATCTCCACTCTTTCGGCGGGGCGGGGGTTTTCCATAACAGGCGCCGCGAAAGGCGGAACCACGTTCAGGCGTTTCGCGGGGGTATAAAAAACCCCGTCCGAGGCAGCCAGGGCGATACGCCAGAAATATGTTCCTTCCGGCAGTACCCGTCCGCGCATCATTGTGGTGGCGGACTCCTCATCCACCAGGAGGCGGGAAAAATCTTCGCTGGAAGCGACCTGAAACCGCGTCGCGGAGGGCAGGTTCGACTTCCAGGTAAAACGGATGTCCCGCACAAGGGCGGCGGCCACGGAGTAATTATCCGGCGGGAAAATCGTCCGGGCGGCGCTCTCCTCCTCGCCGGCGGTAAAGGATCGGGCTGGAGAAACGGGCGAAGAACCGCCGCCGCTGTCTGTCAGAAAGACGCCCCAGTAATACTGCCCCGTCCGCAATGTTGTTTCCCGCCGCCCGTAGACGAAAAAATTTCCGTTCACGGTTTCACGGATAACGGGGCTACCCAAATCCGCGCGGGAGGAAACCAGAATTGTATAGGAAGCAGCGTCATTATCGGGATGCCAGGAGAAATATATATCTTCCCGCGCCCGCGCGATATTTACGCGGTTTCCGTCCAGCGGGGCCTGTAGCACGGGCGCTTCCAAAACGCCGCTTTGCTCAATCACAAAGGAAACGGTAGCGGAGGGAAGGACTGTTCCCTCAAAGCCTCCCGGAAACACGGGAGTCACCCGCCAGTACCAGCGCCCGGCCCCCAGATCCGAAGACACAAAGGAAGTTCCCTGCGCCCGGATGCGCAGAACAGGATTCGTCAGCTCAGGATTGTCCGCGGCCTCAAAACTGTAGTACAGGGCATATTCCTGCTGTGTCCACTGAAAGCGTACCGCGGGGAAGCGCGTCCTGAAGCTGTACACGGAATCTTCCACCGGGGCAATAGCGCGGGGAGAGGGCGCGTGGATAATAGTCAGCCTGCCTGTGGAGGCGCGGGAAAGCGGGGAAGAGCTTTCCCCGCGAAGCGGATACACACGCCAGAAGTACGTCCCCGGCGCGAGGCTCAGCGGCATCTGCGTCCCGGAATCCCGCACGGTATCCTGCATCAGTATTCGCGAAAACCCCTGATCCGCGGCGGTTTCGATACGGACGGAATCCCCGTCTTCCAAATTGTGGGCACGCCAGGAAAAGTTTACCGGCCGGGCAGTATCTTCTGAAACAAGAAGCCGGGCGTTTGGCCGGGGGGAAAGAACCACTACCCGCGGTTCCAACAGGACGCTGCCGTCCGCCGCGAGGGACACAACCTCACCGGCCGCCACCTGTTGTATGCCCGAAGCCGTATCGAACAGGGCGCTGCCTTCCACAACCCTCATATCAAGGCCATCAGCGTCCGCGCTGGCGCTTATCAGGCCGCCGGGGCCTATCTCGACATGCACGCCGCTGGCGCTCAGGTTTACCGGGGAACTCCCCCCGGCGGCAACGCTCAGGTTTCCCTCCCGCAAATCTATACTGGGGGAATCTGCGTAATGTATCTGAATCAGGCTGTTCCCGGAAAGGTCAATATCCGCGGCCGCGCTTCCTGTAGCCGTGTTTCCTCCAGCCGCGCTGCCCGCCTCCGGATTTTCAACATCGCCGGAAAAACTTACCGTAGCCTCGGAGAGATCCGCTGTCCTGATGAAGTCCCCATTGTACACCGGCGATTTGGTTTGCAGCCTGTCCCACACAACCCTGTCTTCGAACCTTCTTTGAGCCGTCCTGTACTTTAAGGTAATTATCCCCACGGGCAAATCATCATTAAGCCGCGTGAGACTCATATTGAGATCCCGCCAAAACAGAAACAAAAACACCGACGTTCCAATAAACCACAGCACAATCACACAGAAATCGCGCGGACGCAAAGAACGGATGAAGGGGCCTGGGCCTCCCTGCTGTTTCAGCGGCATAGCATCATCCCCCGATTTTATATTTCACCTCATCTGCGGACATATTTACCGCATCAAGTTTGGGCGTCTCTATACCCAGCATTTTCCGCACTTCCTCAAGAGTCGACGGAGCCGCCGGAGCTTCCCCATCCTGTGCCCGCAGATTTATCACAGCAAACATCCGCACTGGCTTTTCCTTGCCCTTTACCACAACAGGAGGCATTTCCTCCGTAATAAGCTCGTCCGCTATAAGCTCCCATGTGTTTTCCGTAATAAGAATGTCCGTATGCAAAGGCTTGTTCAAGGCCTCGGTCCTGCTCGCCAGATTCACCGGATCGCCAATGACCGTATATTCCATACGATTCTCCGAACCTATCTGCCCCACCGTTACCAGACCGGAATTGATCCCGCAGCCAATGCTGATTATAGGATTCCCCGGATCATCACGCAGACGCCCGCGGTTCATATCCGACAGCGCCCGGCGCATCAGCAGCGCCGCCCTGACGCAGTTCAGCGCGTCCGCTTTCGGAGTTCCCGCGCTGTAGGCTGTACCCCAGTGCGCCATAACAGCGTCGCCAATAAACTTATCCACCACGCCGCTGCCGGTTTTTTCTATACATTCCACCATCTGGTTAAAATATTCATTCAGCCACTCAACAATGCGGTTGGAAGCGTC
Source organism: Spirochaetales bacterium (assembly GCA_031266855.1). Classification (GTDB taxonomy): domain Bacteria; phylum Spirochaetota; class Spirochaetia; order DTKZ01; family DTKZ01; genus JAISAF01. The sequence continues at coordinate 1,537 of JAISAF010000156.1, read as the reverse complement.
CTCACTGAATTCGGTAGTAAACCGTTCGCATATACTGGTAAAACCCCGTATATCCGAAAAAAAGACAGTCGCGAACTTCCGCGTCCCTCCCCGCTTAATATCGCCCCGCATGGCGCGCACAGCGATTGCCTTGTTAGTAAAACGCCCGAAAGTAACAAGAGCCTTACTCATTCTGGCGAAACTCCCGGTCAGCGCACCAATCTCGTCCCTGCTGCCCGGCTCAAGATGAACCTCAAAGTTTCCCTCCTGAATCTGCCCCGCCGCCGCGGCAAGTTTTTTCAAAGGCATACTAATCGTCTTAGAAAAAAACCAAATAAAAAGGACAGCCGTTAAAAGAACCGCCCCCGTCAAATAAATATTCCGCCGCGTAGTGGCAGCAACCCCTTCAAAAACAACATCGTAATCCACAGTGGTAATAACCGCCGCGTTCGCCACCCCCAGGCGGGTAAAAGCGCCAAAATGCCGCCCGCCGTCCTGCCCGGTATACAGGGTTTGCAGGCTGGTCTCAGGACTTTCCAGCAAAAAACGGATAAACCCCTGCTCCCCGGCGTTTACCCCGGCCCGCACAAGCTCATTATCCGCATGAACCAGAATATCCGCCCTGCCATTAATCATAAATGTCGTATTTACCCCCGCGCCGAAAATCCCGGCCAGGGACTCCCCCGAAAAAAACACAACCACAGCCCTGCGCACTCCATCCCCCTGCCAGGGATAAAACAAACTCAAAAGAGGCGCGCCCAGATCAGGCGCCGCGTTCAGAATCACCGCCTCCTCCGCGTAAGCGCGTTTCAACTCTTCCGTATGAGCCTCAAGAAAAGCACTAATCATGGAAACCTCGATCTCGTTGGAACGGAAAAAAACATCGTTAAAAAGACTCATCTCCAGCGGCGCCGAACCAGAACTCCCCGCCGCCTCCACACCCGCCACAACAATAATCGCCGCGATATCCTGATTATGCTCAAAAAAAAAGCCCGCGGCCTGATGAAAAACCGCCGTGCCACTCCCAGCCACGTTCAAAGTATCCAAAAGAACAAGCGTATTGGACAGCACCATACCAAGCACCGTCTCAGCCTCCGCCGCGCTCCTCTGATTAATAGTAAAATTATTATTCTCCGCCGTAACCCGCACATCCCCCGACACCATAACCGACACAAGCATCGTTATAAGCCCAAACGACACAAGAAGCAGAATACTTATAATCGTGATAAGTTTTACACCTATAGGCCTCTTTACATATATACTATCTGAAATTCCCAAACCATCCGGCATCGCCTTCTCCTGACAAATACTAAAGCCGATTCTATCACATAACAAAAAAGCTATCAAGAGATGTATAGGGCGCCTTTTTTTGGGCGCGCTGAAAAGCGCGCCCAAAAAAACCGGGCTTTCCGGGACTCCGCTACCGCTCCGGCCCCGCCTCCGGCGTGGCTGCTTCGCATCCCTCCAAGCCCTTGCGCCGCGCAGCGGGGATCAGGTGCCAGGCACGTTTTTACGTTTCACTGAATAGCGTAACATTTTTGTTTTGGCGGGGCATACT
>JAISAF010000148.1 GCA_031266855.1 Spirochaetales bacterium | reverse complement strand
CGGGGAGCTTTCCGGGGGGCATGGGGAGCTTTCCGCGGAGCTGCTTCTGGAGGCAAAAAGGATGGGGCTGTCGGATAAAACCGTGGCGCGGCTGTGCGGGAAAACTCCCGCGGAGATTGAGGCTTTGCGGGAGGATTTTGGTATTCACCGCTCGTATCATTTTGTGGATACCTGCGCCGGGGAGTTCAGCGCCGCCACGCCGTATTTTTACGCGAGTTTTGGCGAGATTGACGAGGGCGGGGCTTTGGATGATCCTGTGGTTATTTTGAGTTCCGGCCCGAACCGTATCGGGCAGGGGCTGGAGTTTGATACCTGCTGTACCTGGGCTTCGCGGGCCTACCGCGCGGCGGGGGTAAAGACCATTATGGTAAACTCCAATCCTGAGACTGTTTCTACGGACTTTAATATTTCAGACCGCCTGTATATCGAGCCTCTTTCCATTGGGGATGTGAAGGGCATACTGCGGAAAGAGGGAGCGAAAAAAATTATTGTGCAGCTTGGCGGGCAGACGCCTCTTAATATGGCGGAAGAGCTGGAAAAGTGGGGCGCCCAGATTGTGGGGACTCCGGTATCCGGTATCAACGCGGCGGAGGACAGGGGGCTTTTTTCCGCTTTGATGAAGAAGCTGGGTTTGAAGCAGCCCCGCAATCTTATGGCTGGCTCGGTGGAGGAGATTTTCGCCGCTGTACGGGAAATTGGCTATCCTATTCTGCTGCGGCCTTCGTTTGTGCTGGGCGGGCGGAATATGTTTATCGCGTATAGCGATGAAGAACTGAAAAAATTTATGGGAAGGGATTTTTCCGTGTCGCGGGAAAAGCCTGTGCTGGTTGATCAGTTTCTTGAGGACGCTTTTGAGTACGATGTGGATGCCCTGTGCGACGGGGAGCGGGTGTATATAGGCGGCATTATGGAGCATATCGAGGCCGCGGGTATACATTCGGGGGACTCGGCCTGTGTGTTTCCCGCTTATAAGTCCCCGCCGGGTATCCTGCGGGAGATGGTGGAGGCGACGGGCCGGATTGCGCTTGATATTGGTGTGTGCGGTTTTATTAATATTCAGTACGCGGCGAAGGCCGGGCAGCTTTATATTATCGAGGTAAATCCCCGCGCTTCGCGCACTGTGCCGTTTTTGTCAAAGGCTTCGGGCGTGAATCTTGTGTCCGCGGCTGTGGGCATCTGGACGGGAAGGAACCTTGCCGAACAGGGGCTGGCGCCGTCGGGAACCCTTGCGGTGGGAGAATGCGTCTGCGGCTGGGCTGTCAAGGAGGCCATGTTTTCCTTTGACCGTTTCAGTGATCTTGATCCCATCCTGGGGCCGGAGATGAAGTCTACCGGAGAGTCCATCGGCACGGGCGCGAGTTTCGGCGAGGCTTACTCAAAGGCTGAAACGGCGGCGGGTACGGCGCTGCCGGTGTCCGGCAGGGTTTTTGTCTCTGTTCACGAGGACGACCGCGAAACAATACTGCCCATCGTCCGGGATTTGGAGTCTCTTGGTTTTCATATAGCGGCCACGCGGGGGACTTCGGATTTCCTGTACGAACACGGGGTTTTCTCCGAAGTTATTCTGAAAATCCACGAGGGCCATCCGAATATTATTGACCACATGCGCGGCGGGCGGATCGATCTTTTAATTAATACGCCTTTGGGCAAATACTCACAGGAAGAAGACAGTTATATGCGCGTCGAGGCCGTTAAACGCAAGATACCGTACACCACGACAAGCTCTGCCGCGCAGGCCGCCGTGGAAGGCATACGCTATTTGCTGCGGGGGGAACTCTCCGTCATGCCGCTGAAACAGATGCGCGGGTAAAAAGTTTCGGGCGCATTTGCGGCGTAAAACGCCGCAAACCGGGCTTTCCGCTCCAAGTCCTCGGATTTGCCTATGCAAATCCTGTGGGCTTTCCGCTACAATCCCATTGCGCATGGCAGCTCAGAGATAGGCCAGGGAATTGCCAACGGCAATTCCCTGGGCACATAATTGCCGTTGGCAATTATGTGCCCATAACCAGGCGGTCGCAATTTTGTTCCGACAAAATTGCGTGGTTTGTCACCAAGCACGAAGCGTAGCGCAGTGCACGTATGTATCACCAACCGGCTGCCGTCCCCACGAGCTGTTCGCGGCTGATAATCAGAATTTTTACCGCTAAGTCGAAGAAGTAAAATAAGTATACGGTGCCTTTCCCCAAACTGGAAAAACCCCTGGGCGCGGCAACCAGTAGTGATAGAGACATGCACTGCGCGTAGCGCTGTGCTTGGTGGCAAACCCGCAAGCGTGGACGCTTGCTTCTAACACGGCGTAGGCAGAGCCTACGCCGAGCGATCTGCCGCCGCGCAAGGGATTGTAGCGGAAATCCTTTTTTGCCGCTTGCGGCAAAAAAGATTGGAGCGGAAAGCCCGGTTTTTTGCGGTTTGGGAATTTGCGCAGCAAATTCCCAAACCGCAAAAAATGCGCCCAAATTCTTCGGCTTATTTAACTTCGCGGTTAAAAAATTCCGTGGACCAGGCTTAGCCCCTATTCCCGCTCCGGCGCGCTCCCGCTGTTGCCGCGCATTTCGTCGATTTCGCCGATCTCAGGAATATCCCAGCCGGTCAGCGTTAAAAGGATTTCGTCGGTAAGCGGAAAAGTTTCCGCGATACGGTTTGCCTGTTTTTCCACAATACGCTCAAACAGATTCCGCACAAAACGGCCATTCCCGAAACTCCTGTCGCGCTTCTCAAAAAAATGCGTAATATACGCAAGCAGAGTCTTCCTGCCGCCGGAGGTTATCGTGTACCGGGCGTTCTCCATAAACACCTCGAAAATCTGCATCAGCTCCTGGGGAGTGTAATGCTCAAAATAGAAAAACCTGTTAAACCGCGTACGCAAACCCGGATTCGAATCAATAAATTCCTTCATCTCATCAGGATACCCGGCGACAATAACAGCAATACGATCCCGGTGATCTTCCATACGCTTTAAAAGCGTTCCAACCGCCTCCTGGCCAAAGTCCCTGCCCGAATCCTTCGACATAGTAAGCGTATACGCCTCGTCAATAAACAAAACCCCATCCATCGCGCTCTGAAAAACCTCGTCCGTGCGGATAGCCGTCTGACCCACATAGCCGGCCACCAGGTCGGCCCTGTCGGTCTCAATCAAATGCCCCTTTTTCAGAAGCCCCAGGCAGCGGTACACCTTGCCCAAATACCGGGCAATCGTCGTCTTCCCCGTACCAGGCGGCCCATAAAAAACCGCATGCAGCGACAAATCCGAAACAGGCAGCTTGCGAAGTTCCCGTTCCCGCCGGACCCTGATAAGATTAATAAAATTCGCGACCTGGTCCTTTACCTTCGACATACCAATGAGGGTATTGATCTTCTCCATTACCTCATCAAGGGTTTCCTCCGGCTCCTCCACATCCCGCGCGCGGACAGCGGCAGCCTGAGTAGCCGCCGTCTTACCCGCCTCTTCCTCCTGCGCCGCACTTTCGCCATAAATAAGCGAGCGCACCCTGATAAGCCGCTTCGCCTGAGCCTTCGTAACGCTGCCATCCGCCTTCATCACAATCTGGGCATAGGTGTAGTACGCCGCCGCAACCCGGTCAAAAACCGCGCTCCCATTCGCCGCGTCATACTGCGAAAGATACCGCAGACTCTTCAAAAAACTCCGGGGCTTCCCCCCCCCCGCCTTATGGATCTCATTACTAAAAACTTTCCAATGCTCCAAAAGCGCGGACTTCCTGTGATCCGACACCGCATCGTACTTGTAAAGATTTACAATAATGTTACGATCCTTCGCAAGATTCTGCTTCAAAGGAAGAAAACACATAACAATAAAAAGCTTCGTATCCTCGGACACAAGGTAATCGTACCCCAGACAGGCATGCGTAATATAAAGAAGATCATCAATCATCTTAACAAGAAAACCCGGCTCATTGTTAAAATGCTCAAACTCAGACAAAACGCTATTGAGCGCCCGCGACTCCTGAAGCAGAAAACCCGTATTGCGCCTCCTGTCCTCATCCGTCCAGACAGGCGCCGGATTCTCACCAGCAAGCTGCGCCCCCCCCGCGGACTCACCCCGCTCCGGCGGCCCCTCCACCGTACCATTCTCCCGATACGGCCCCGGCCCCCCGCGCGCGACGGAAGCATCAGAAACCGCCCCATCCCCAGGCTTCTCCCCATCCGGCCCATTCTCAAACCCCGCCCCCATCTTCGCACAAACACCCAGAGACTCAGCAAAACCCAGCAAATTAAAATTCCGCCCGCTCACCGTCAGCAGCGACCGGGAATTCTTCCGCCCCAAAACAAGCTGCGAATACACCCGCTTCACAGAAACCGACACAAGCCCCGACAGCGGAATCACCTCCGGCATCGCGTCCCGCAAACCCGAAGGAAAAAACAAAAGCCGCCCCGGCGTCAAAACAAGCAGCCCCGCGGCGCCCGAACCCGTCCCCCGAATCAGCTCCCCCTGGAAAAACCCCTCAATAACATCAACAACATCCTCGCCCTCTTCCAGCCGTACGCTCATCCCAGCCAGAAAATCCTGCCTAAAAGAAACGAACTGCCAGTTTCCAATCGAATCGAGCTTCTTCTCTATATTACTAATATCCGGCACAAAAATATTATAACAGATTATTCAAAAAAGGCAAAGAGGAGAAAAACGCGGCTACAGCAGGAATTCAGAAGGGCGCATTTTTTGCGGCGCAGCCGCAAAAAACCGGGCTTTCCGCTCCAAGTCCTCGGATTTGCCAATGCAAATCCTGCGGGCTTTCCGCTACAATCCCTTGCGC
>JAISAF010000116.1 GCA_031266855.1 Spirochaetales bacterium | reverse complement strand
GCCGCGATTTTGCTTCGCAAAATCGCGGGCCAGCTACGCTCTCTTGGCGGCCAGCCCTGTTGCAAATAATGTGTATTCTGTTTGTCCGCGCGCCGCAGGAGGCGGGAAACCGGGGAGGGGATTTATTCTAATCTGAACACTAAAATAATTTTATTAATTTTGTTGTCAACAAAATTAAGTATTATATAGTTCCAGCTTGCGTCATAGTCCCCGCCCGTATCTATCTCATAAGCTAAATCATTAATATCAGAAAGTGCTTCCGAAACAGTCCCTAAAAATTTTATCAGTCTTAAATTGTTCAAAAGCCTGATACGGAAACAGCGATTTTATTGTAACATATCTATCTAAATCTATTTCTATCTCCGTTAGAAAGTATCCTGGAGTTATACCGCTCTTATAGATGGTCATTCTATAATTGTCAAAATTTAAAACATAACAGAAATCTGTTATCGTTTCATCGTATCTGTTTTTATGTTTTGACATTTCTATTGTCAATCTATCAGTAGAAAAAGCTGACTCAAGATTTATGTAATAAAAGTCTTCTGGAATATTCAGTTCGTTTAATATCGATTTCCAAATTGAATTGATATTAGGAGACTGCGTATAACTTGGGAGAACAACAATTACACATAGAAAAACAAAAATGATATATTCCATCGTGCCGGGAGACCTGTCCCCGCGGTCTTTTTCAGTTCTCTTTCTTTTTTTGTGTCCGCGGGCGGCAGAGCATCTGTATTTCCTTCATGCTCAACTGTGTGATTTCCGCGACTTCCTCCGCGCTCCAGCCTTTCCTGCATTTTCAGGGGTTCCGCGGCAAGCTGCTGCCCGGACTTGAATTCAAGGACATCCTTCCATGCCTCAAGTTCCAGGCAGATGGCCTGGAAGAAGGCCGGATGCCAGGGGATACGTTCGCTGCTGCGGGGCGGGGTCTGTCCGTAAGCCATTGTCCCTGATGTTCCTCCGGCATCTAAACTACAGGAGATCCTGCTGTTCTTCAAGCCGGTAAACTTAGAGCCTGTTTAATATCTGGAAAAACCCCGGTCGTGCAAGGGGGGCTGCTCGCCCATGCGTCCTGGCTGATGGCAAAATTGCGAAGCGATTTTGCGCTGCCGCTGTGCGCGCGCCAGGGATTGGAGGGATGCGAAGCAGCCACAGCGCGAAGCGCTGGGGCCGGAGCGATAGCGGAGTCCCGGAAAGCCCGGTTTTTGGCGCGAAGCGCTAAAAAGGCGCTCAAAATATAAGAGAAAATTCCTAAGCGTTTATCCTGGTGTCTTTCCTTTTCGTATTTTTTTCAGTAGACTAGTATCATGACAAAATCACCAAAAGAAGAAGCTGTTGAACGCGCGATTCTGAACAAACTGAAAAGCAGCTCCCTTCACGGCCTTGCGAAAAGCGTTTTCCAGGATGAGGAAATACACGCATATCAGGAATACGCAAACAATGTTTCCATCCTGCGGCTCAAATACAACGATCACGGGCCTGTTCACATGCGGACAGTAGTCCTTAATGCCCTGACCCTGGCAAACCTGCTGCATGAAGCGGGGGTTCGCCTGAGTCTTGAAAAGGAGGAAATCGGCGACTACGAAGATTCGCTTACCGGAATCTTTTTAAGCGGAATGCTGCACGATATTGGCATGGGAGTAACCCGCATGAATCATGAAAACTTTGCCATTCCCCTTATCCTGCCCATTGTCGACCGCTTTCTGAAAATCCGCTATCCTGACGACATCCGCAAACAGGTTATACTGCGCGCTTTGATTGTCGAATGTATTACCGGCCACATGGGACTGCTGAAAGTCAACAGTCTTGAGGCTGGCATCATCCTTATCGCCGACGGAACGGACATGGAAAAAGGCCGGGCGCGGATTCCTCTTATGCTTTCCCAGGACGCAAAGGTCGGCGATATTCACCAGTATTCCTCCGCCGCGATTGAAGACCTGCACATCAGCAGGGGCACGGAAAAGCCAATAAAAATTTGCGTCAAAATGAAATCGGATGTGGGTTTTTTCCAAATAGAAGAAGTCCTGTTCCCGAAAATGAACATGAGTCCCGTCAAGTCCTATATCGAACTGTACGCCGCCGTCATTGGAGGCCCGGTAAAGAGGTATCTGTAAGCGGCAGCTTAACACCAGGCCCCGGAATTGCCGTGAGGCAATTCCGGGGCAGCTAATTGCCTTTGGCAATTAGCTGCGCGCAATCAGGCGGTCGCAATTTTTCTGGGGAAAAATTGCGTGGTCTGCTACCAAGCGCGAAGCGAAGCGGAGTGCATGTAACTATCACCAACCGGCTGCCGCCACCACGCTTTCAACCCGCGCTCACGCTTGCAGTTTTAGAACCGGGATAGGAAATTGCCGAAGGCAATTTCCTGCGTGCGTATAACGCGATGGCCCGGTTCTGTACTGCCGCTGTTGCGCGCGCAAGGGATTGTAGCGGAAAGCCCACAGGATTTGCATGGGCAAATCCGAGGACTTGGAGCGGAAAGCCCGGTTTTTGGGCCGCCATCCGGCGGCCCAAAAATGCGCCCATACAGGCAGGGTTCTTGTTGAAAAACGCGGATTCTGCTATCCTTTTTCTGTGAAAAAAATCCTTTTTGCGGCGGGGATTCTTAGTATAGTATTTCCTGCCGTGTGGGTCATAGCCCAGCAGGACGCGCCGCCTAATACCGAATTTGTTATCGCCTATTCGCCGACCGCGATTGTTTTAAATCCTTTGAAATCCTATGCCGCTACGGAGGCGCAGATTTTTACCGCTATGTATGAAGGGCTTGTTACGTATAACCCTTCGTCGCTTGATCCGGTTCCTGCCGCCGCCAGTTCCTGGAATGTTTCCGCCGATGGGAAAACCTATACGTTCCGTTTGCGTGAGGACGCGCGGTATGTAAATGGCGATCCTGTGAGCGCCGGGGACTTCAAGGCAAGCTGGTTGAAATTTCTTGATCCTCGGATCAAGGCTGAATATTCCTTCCTGTACGATATTATTAAGGGTGCGCGGGATTACCGTACCGGCTTGAATCCCGATCCGGAATCGGTCGGAATAAAAGTTCTTTCGCCGTCGCGCTTGCAGGTTGTACTTGAAGAACCGGCAACATATTTTTTGAAGATCCTGTGCCATCACAGTTTTCTTCCTATGCACCCTTCCATGCTGATGCACGAGGACTGGAACAGCCTGCCGGAAATTATTGGCAATGGCGCCTACCGCCTTGTGCGGCACGATTCAAACCAGATTTTATTCGAGAAAAACCCTCACTACTGGGATGCCGCGAATGTAAAAATTCCGGCGATCCGTATTACGTTTATCGAAGACGGGGATGAAATAATCAGGGGTTTCAATAACTATGAAATCCACTGGGCGGCTTCGGCTCAGTCCCTGGACAAAATTCTTTATCAGGATACTATTATCATTAATCCTCTTTTCGCTACCAGTTATTTTTATTTTGTAAACGCCGATCCTCCCTGGAATAACGAAAAAATCCGGCGCGCCCTGGCCCTGCTGATTCCCTGGCAGCTTATGCGATCGAGAAGCTTTCAGTTCCTCCCCGCGAAAACCCTTGTACCATCCATACCGGGGTATCCGGCGCCCGAGGCCATAGTGGAAACCGGAAAGGAAGAAGCCTTGCGCCTGCTTCTGGACAGCGGTTTTCCTGAAGGCAGGGGGCTGCCTCCGCTTTTGATAAAAATTCCTAAAGACCCGGAATCCATGAGGCTTGCTTCTACTATGGCCGCGGCCTGGAAAGAGCAGGGGATTGAAAGCGAAATAAAAACCTATCCGTTCTCGCAGTATTTTGATGTCCTGAAAGAAAACGACTTCACCCTGGGAATCATGACCTGGATTGCCGATTTCGCGGATCCTCTTGCCTTTCTCCAGATGTGGACTTCCTCAAACAATCTGAACACAGGCCGGTACACGGATACTGGATATGATGAGCTTATTCGTAAAAGCATGGGTCAAAGCGGCGAGGAACGCTATAAAACCCTGTCTGCCGCGGAATCCGTTCTTTTAAAAACAGCCCAGGTACTTCCCATAGGGCATAATCCGGCTATCAACCTGATCGACCTCCAGTTTATTGACGGCTGGTATCAGAACCCCCTGGACATTCATCCTTTCAAATATCTGGGGTTCGCCCCGTACAAACCGCTCAAGGGAGTTGTCAGGTTTAATCCCGTTCCTTAAATAATTCCTGGCGCATTTTTTTGCCCGCTTACGCGGGCAAAAAAACCGGGCTTTCCGCTCCAAGTCCTCGGATTTGCCAATGCAAATCCTGTGGGCTTTCCGCTGCAATGCGCCCGAAGACGGTCGCTTTCCGATAGGTATGGATTGTAGCGGGCGCTGACGCGCCCCCGGAATCCCTTGCGCCGCCCCAGCGACAGCAGCGGCCCTGCGTATGCAAAGCATACGCAGGGCCGCTGCGTTTAACCACGCACCCCGCAATTTAGGGAATGATTAGCGCAAAAAAATTACCGCAAAGTCGAAGACGGGTAAGGGCGAAGAAGCGAAAAAAAGAATAAAGGAAATTAAAAATATTCACTATGGTTTACATATTGAGTTATACGCTATTTACCATAAAAATTGTTGA
>JAISAF010000095.1 GCA_031266855.1 Spirochaetales bacterium | reverse complement strand
GACGGCCGGCGCTTATATTTTTTTGAAACAAAAAATGTGCGCCCGCGGGGTTGTCGCGCCTATTGGCCGTGGGCATTTCGGCGCTACAGGAATTGCCGACGGCAATTCCGGGGCCTGGGTTTGAGCTGCCATGCGCAAGGGAGGCGCGAATTTGCGTTAGCAAATTCGCGTGTCCGCCGCTGGTGCGCGCGCAAGGGATTGCAGCGGAAAGCCCGGCTTGCGGCGTTAGCCGCAAGTGCGCCCGAATTCTGATATTGAAGCGGGATTATAAAAATATTTTGCACAGGTTCTAAATCAAGGAGGCAAAGCGATGAGCATAGCGCAGTTGGCGGAGGCGGTAAAAGACGCACAGATTATTGAACTGGGGCAATACCTGGAAGAAAAAATGCCTACCCACCCTTCGCATTCCAAATTTTACAAAATGGTGTGGCACAGTTTCGCGAATGGGGATTCTTTTCTTGATCATCAGCTGGTCCTGAATGAACACAATGGGACTCATGTGGATTCCTTTGGGCATTATATGAACAAGCCGGGGTATGAACTTATAGACAAGCTGCCGCTGCGTTCCCTGTGCGGGATATGTGTTACAATCGACGCTTCGTTTCTGAAAGAACGGGAAACCCTGAACGAAGAACACATCACGGCCTGGGAACAGGGCCACGGGCAGATACAGCCGGGGGAGATCGTTCTTATAGATTTTAACTGGATGCGGTATTGGGACCTGCGGCCAAATGAACGGCGTTTTGTTTCCGGCTTTCCTGGTCTTGGCGCGAGCGGGGCCGAATACCTCGTAGCGCGGGGTGTAAAAATGGTAGGCGTGGACACTCTGGGAGTGGATGCCGACCAGGCCGATGGCGACCCTGCCCACAATACGCTTTTGTCTCACCGTATTCCTATCGTGGAAAATCTGCGCAACCTCGATAAACTGCATGACAGGAAAGCGTATTTTGTTATGCTGCCCCTGCTTATCAGAAACGGTTCCGCTTCTCCCGTGCGGCCGGTAGCCCTTATCGACGCGGAATAAATTGGGGCGCCTTTTTTTGCCCGCGCCGGCGCGGGCAAAAAAACCGGGCTTTCCGCTCCAAGTCCTCGGCCCGCCCCCGGCGGGCCTGTGGGCTTTCCGCTACAATCCCTGGCGCCGCCCAGCGGCTAAGTTATGCCGTAAAAGCTGGCCGCGCGCGGCCAGCCCTGTGCGCGGCAGTGCGCCGTATTTATAAACTAAAAGGTACAAACGTCTGTGTTCCATTGACAAAATTATCAGGGAAACTTACGATTAAACTCGTGTGCGGACATTTAAGGGAATTGGATAATTATATTAAAAGCAAAAATGTCAAGGAATTATTCAGGGGTAAAGCATGGTCTGAAAATTGTAATGAATGGGTATACTATGATTGTATTTTGAATATAGAAAAATTGAGGAGGAAATTCAGTTTTGCTGACTGTGTAAAAACACATGAATATTATGATATGAAAACGGCAAATGAATCAGGTTTTTATTGTAATACCTGTAAGGATGGAATAATGGGATTTGCCTCAATTAATGAAAAATCCCAGGCAAAAATTGTTGTGGAATAATAGAGCTGTTTGGAAACCCCACAGCTTAGGGAAATATAAAAACAGCCGGATTTGCCGCTATTTTGCGGTAAATCCGCCAGACTTGTGAGAGAACCGGAAGGTTATCGAACAAGTCTAATAATCAGGCTGGCCTCCGGCGCGTCCCCGGAAACAGCCGCCCGTTGCGCATAACGCAGAAAGTCCAGTGGATACAAAAGACAGGGCAGCGGATTCGCGTTCCGCAAATCCGCTAGCCCGCTACCGGGCGCGCGATAGGAATTCCGGGAATTTGAGGAAATGGAAGGAGTAAAAACCGTGAGGGAATTCAGCATATATGTCCGGTTTCTTTACCCGGACAGGAAAAAACTGACGCTGCTGGCGGCGCTGTGTGTTCCCGCGGCTCTTTTTTATGCGCTTGTTCCCGTATGCGCCGCGGCGGCTCTTGATTCGTATATGGACGCGCTACCGGCTGCTGCTGGCGGCGGCCTCCTGTGCCTGGCAGGATGGCTGTGCGCGCGCCAGGCGCGGCATCTGGCAGCCGCCCTTGCCGCGGAAGGCTCCATGCGTATACGCCGCCGGGCTTTCGCCGCGGTACTGTCCCGCAAAACCGGCTTCCCGGAAAACGCGGCCGGAGCGGCGGAGATGATTCTTCCTGCCGCGGACTTTCTGCGGCGTTTTTTCTTTCTGGTTTTCCTCGCGGCGGTTTTTGTATACGCCGCCGGATTCCAGCCGGAGGCGCGGGCCGCGGCTCTGGCGGCGCTTGCGGCGTTCCCCGTGGCACTCTTACTGTCATTCTCACGGGTGTTTTCCGGGCCGCGGGCGCCTGGAAGTCCGCGCGCGGCTGGGGTTTCTTCGCCCGCCGATCCCGCCATCCATATCCGCGCCCTGCCTGCCGCGAAGGCTTTGGGCTGTATGGAATCCATTGAGACGGCTTTGCGGGCTACAGGAAATCTGTCCGCCCCGCCAGCCTCAGCTATGTCAGCCGCGTCATCCCCATCAGGTTCCCGGGCGGACACGGACGGAACTTCCCTGGCCTTTCCCCTGAGCATCTGCGCGGCCGGCCTGTTTCTGTCCATATTCGCGTTTGCCGCGGGAAAACTATTCCCGGATACCAGTGCGGGAACATGGCTGTTCTGCCTGTTCGCCATTCCCGCCATATTTCTGATCTGCGCGCAACTGCGCAAGTTTCCTCCTGTTCTGCGTGAAACCCGCGCCGCCGTGGAAACACTGAACAAGCTTTTCGCGCTACAGGCTCCCCCTCTTCAAGGCGGCGTAGTTTCCACCACGCATCTAAAAGGGGAACTGGATATCCGCGGCCTTTCCGTCCTTTCAGGAGAGCAAAAACTCCTTGACAGGATTTCCCTGAAGGTAGCCGCGGGAGAAAAACTTGCCATCGCCGGTCTTTCACGCCAGACGCTCGCCTGTCTTGCCCGCGTAGTCAGCCGTCTGTGTGAGTATGACGAAGGGGAATTCCTTGTGGACGGGCAGGATATCCGTACACTGGATCCCGCCGGACTGCGGGAAAAAATTGATTTTATCCCCCGCGATCCCTTCCTTTTTGAAGGCACGATAGGAGAAAATATCCGCTACGGCCGGCCCTCCGCCTCCGAGGAGGAAATTCTGCGCATCGTTACCCGCCTGGGCAGAGGGGACTGGCTGTACGAGCTTCCCGACGGACTTTCCACCGCAACACCGGCAACAGGAAAACCCGCGCCCTCCTGGGCTCCCCTTGCGGCCCTGGCACGCGCGCTTCTAAAAAAACCAGCGCTCTGCGTTATTGACGAACCCCGCCCGGTACGCGATCCCCTTGCCGAAATACGGATACAGGAAGCCATGTATTCCCTGATGAGCGGATGCACCTGCATCGTAATTGCCCGCCGTCTCTCCACGCTGCGGCAGGCAGACCGGATTATTGTATTCGACGGAAACAAACCCGCCGAAGAAGGCCGACATGAAGACCTGCTCGCCGGAAGCAGCCTGTATGCGGAAATTTACGACACATTCTTCCGCCATCAGTCTCCCGATTATTTTCACGACATTTTTGAAAAAGAAAAGCCGGAAAACTAAAAACTGAACTCCCATTCCAGAATTTTTAGCGCATTTTTTTGCCCGCGCCGGCGCGGGCAAAAAAACCGGGCTATCCGCTCCAAGTCCTCGGATTTGCCAATGCAAATCCTGTGGGCTTTCCGCTCCTATCCCTGGCGCGCGCACCAGCGGCAGCGCGGAAACCGCGTGGGCCGGGAACGCGGCGGATTTGCCCCCGGCAAATCCGCCGACCGGTGTTAGCGCCAGAGAATAG
>JAISAF010000012.1 GCA_031266855.1 Spirochaetales bacterium | reverse complement strand
TATTGGAAAAACACGCTTCCGCGTGCGTTTACTTGGGCATCGACAAAATTGCGACCGCCGGGTTGCGCGCAGCTAATTGCCAAAGGCAATTAGCTGCGCCGGAATTGCCTGTGGCAATTCCGGGGGCTGATTCTGAGCTGCCGAACGGCAGCCTGGTTTTGAAGCCGCAAGCGTGGACGCTTGCTTCTAACTCCGGCGTAGGCGGAGCCTACGCCGAGCAGGTGATAGCTACGGTGCGCGGCGCGAAGCGCCGCGCACGGCGGGAAACCACGCGCAATTGCCTGTGGCAATTGCGCGGCCTGGCTATCCGCAAAATCGCGAAGCGATTTTGCGGGCCTTGCGTTTACGGCCTGTGTTAGCCGCTATGCGCGCGCCAGGGATTGTAGCGGAAAGCCCACAGGATTTGCATTGGCAAATCCGAGGACTTGGAGCGAAAAGCCCGGTTTTTTTGGGCGGGCGGAAAGCCCGCCCAAAAAAAGGCGCCCAAAATTTCTATGCTGGCTGGATACTATGCCTTCGCCGCAACCGCTTCGGCCCACATTTGTATCCGGTCTTTGAGCAGGCCGGGAATATTCAGTTCGTAGGGGCAGCGTGTTTTACAAACGCCGCATTCAACACAGGTTTTTGCTTTGGCGATATTGTCATTCGCCATCCTGAAAGCCCGCTCAAACGGCATACGCTTCAAAAGACTCTTAACCGTCAAAACGGAGCTAATCGCTATTTTCTGAGGACAGGGCTGGCAGTAGTCGCAGCGGTGGCACCAGTCAGGACCGAACTCCTTGCGCATGTCCTCGATGGCCTGTTTATCCGCGGCGCTGAGCGGCTGCTTCGCGTTTATAATATCCACGATTTGCCGCATTTCCTCGATACGCTCGATTCCCGGATCGGGAACAATATCAAACTGCGAGAGATACCGGAAGGAAAGCCCCGCGTCATTCAGAAGCCCGCCGCCCATAGGTTTCATCGCGATAAATCCCATATCCAGTTCCTTCGCCAGAGGCACGGCTTTTTCCGCCGCCGTATCGATAAAATTGATCGGAAGCTGCACCGCGGAGTAGGTACCTGTCTTCATCATATCCATCGCGATGGGAACGCTGTGACTCGAAAAGGCCGGAAACCGTACCTTGCCAGACTTGACCGCTTCCAGAAGCCCCTCCACCGCGCCGCCCGGCGCCTCAACAGCCGTCCTGCGCTGCGCCGAGCCTACATTGTGGAGCTGGTATATATCCACATAATCCGTTCCCAGACGCTTCAGGCACAGATCAATATCCTCCGTCACACCCTTCCTGTCATTAGCCTGTGACTTCGAAGCGATGACCAGCCTGTCGCGCGGAATCCCTTTCACCGCCTCCCCGATTTTTTCCTCGCTATCGTTATAAACATGCGCGGTATCAAGGAAATTAATTCCCATATCAATGACCTCGCGCACAACCCGCACTGCCTCCGGTTTTGAAAGCCTCATAATGGGGATACCTCCGAAAGCGACCCTGCTAACCATTAGACCTGTTTTGCCAAACCGTATTTTTTCCATAGCGGTAATATATCACAAAAAATGAAACTGTAAAAGAGGCGTCCGGCGGGATAGCGAATAAGGATTTTTCTCCCCATGTTTTGGGCGCATTCCACAGGACGCGGTGAGCGTCCACAACAATCCATACCCATTGGAAAGCGGCAGTCTTTGGGCGCATTTTTTGCTTCGCAAAAAACCAGGCTTTTCGGGGGTTCCGTCCGGTCGATTAAGCGACCGGACCGCTACGCGCCCCTACAATCCTTTGCGCAGCGGCAGCTTTAGAACCACGCCCGGGAAATTGCCACCGCAATTTCCCGGGCACATAATTGCTGTTCGGCAATTATGTGCGTATAACCCGGCGGAGGCAATTTTGTTCCGACAAAATTGCCTATAAAGGAAGCTCTAAAAACTTTCACTTGTTATTTCAAATTCTAAGAGCCTGTTCAAAATCTTTATGATTTTGCTTCAATCCCTAACTCCGCTCAAATTAGGCTGCTTATTCTATTTAATTCCTTATGACATAAGGAATTAGATCAATTTGGTCATATAATAAAAAATGGATAATTAGGTTGCCTATAATTTTTATAACTTATTGTTCTATAAGGAATTACATGATAGACAGCCTAAATTTTGCGGAGTTAGGGTTCAATATCAGAATTTGGGTGCATTTTTTGCGGCTGTGCCGCAAAAAACCGAGCTTTCCGCTTCAATTCCTCAGATTTGCTTATGCAAATCCTGTGGAATTTCCGCTGCGATCCCTTGCGCCGCGTAGCGAGCGAATTTGCGGAATGCAAATTCGCGACCAGCCCCTTGCGCACCCAGAGGTTTTTCCAGATATTGAACAGGCTCTTAGATGAAAAACAAAAAAGGATCTATCTGGCGACAGAGGTGGAAGGCCTGGGTCACGGGGGATTCAAGGCCGTCCATGAATTAACCGGCGTGTCTCAAACAACCATAATCAGGGGCAAAAAAGAATTGCGGGAAGATACTATTGAGCATACCCGTATCCGGAAACGTGGCGGCGGACGGAAAAACGGCTGTGCAAAAATATAACAATATTCAGGAGGAACTTGAAAAAATCATAGAAAACAGCACCCCGGGCAGCCCGGAAAAGGCTATATTGTGGACAGCAGAAAGTTTGAGGAACCTGGAAAAAGCATTGTACGGCAGG
>JAISAF010000063.1 GCA_031266855.1 Spirochaetales bacterium | reverse complement strand
GAATACATTGAAGAGAATCCCGACACTCATTTAATGATGTTATCAGGCAAAAAACTGGTAGTCCTGGAGGACTACCAGACTGTTTATAATGAAATCGTGGAATACCGCAGGCAAATTGGCGGATTCAGGAACGAGGAGTAGATACCTATGGACTTATCCACCATAATTGGACTTGCTGGCTGCTGGGCGGTTTTCACGGCATCGATTCTTATTGGGGGCGCTTCTCCGCTTATTTACATAGACATTCCTTCTGTGGTCATGGTTCTTGGTTCCTCCTTCTTCGCGCTTTTTATCGCGAACCCTGTTGGAAGGATTCTGGGCATTTTCAAGTACTTTATGCAGACCATACGCCTGCCTTCGTATGAAATTGAAAAGACTATCAGGATTATGGTAGAGTTTTCCGAACGGGCGCGGCGCGAGGGCCTTCTGGCCCTGGAGGATAATCTTCAGGAACTTGACGATGAGTTTATGCGCAGGGGTATCCAGCTTGTTGTTGACGGTACGGATCCGGAAATCATTAAGAGTATTATGTATAACGAGACGAGCCAGATTGAGTCGCGCCATTCAGCCAACGTAAAGGTATTCGATACCTGGGGCGCTCTTTTCCCGGCTTTCGGGATGCTGGGGACGCTGATTGGTCTTATCGCGATGCTTGCGAACCTTCAGGATCAGTCCACGCTGGGTTCCGGTATGGCGCTTGCGCTTATTACGACCCTGTACGGTTCAATGGGCGCGAATATGTTCTGTATTCCGCTGTCGGCAAAACTTAACGACCGTACCAAGACGGAAGTGCTTTTTAAGGAAGTTGTTATAGAAGGCGTTCTTTCCATACAATCCGGGGACAATCCCAGGATTCTTCAGGAAAAACTTATCGCTTTCCTTCCGCCGTCGCAGCGCGAGGGCCTGCGGGCGGAAGCAAA
Source organism: Spirochaetales bacterium (assembly GCA_031266855.1). Taxonomy (GTDB): domain Bacteria; phylum Spirochaetota; class Spirochaetia; order DTKZ01; family DTKZ01; genus JAISAF01. Next base: position 24,582 of record JAISAF010000063.1, on the reverse strand, counting down.
GGAATAGAGGTGGACGAAGATGGCGGATCCTAACAAGAAATGTCCTGAATGCCCCCCGGAAGGCGCTCCGGCCTGGATGAATACCTACGGCGATATGGTAACACTGCTTTTGTGTTTTTTCGTACTTTTGTATAACGTGGCGGAGGTGGAAACCACAAAGCTTCAGGGCGTTATTGGGGCTTTTATGGGAATGGGCAATCTTATGGGCGGGAATACGCTGGAAAGCGGCCAGCTCGCGGAGTTGGGGAATACTATTGACTCCCTGCCCTCGATGCGTTCGGCGAGGACTCTGGATCAGGCCCGCAGAAAGGCTGTAACGGAATTCCAGCCGGAAATCCGTACCATGAAGGTCCGTATTCAGGAGGACGAGAGAGGGCTTATCATTTCGCTTGCGGCTGACGCCTATTTCCGTACGGCAAGCGCGGAGATAAACATGGATCAGGCCCGGAGCGTGCTTGTGCGGCTTACGGACCTTCTTACTTCACCGGCTATGGGGGGGCGTAAGTTCCGCATCGAGGGTCATACGGATGGAAGCCCTACCGATCCCGCCGGCCGGTGGCGCAGCAACTGGGAGCTTTCGGTTGCGCGGTCGGTAAACGTGCTTCACAGGCTGGCTGAATACGGTGTGGACGAAAACCAGTTTCAGGTGGCGGGTTTCGGTTCGACGGTGCCTCTTATGTCGGAGACCAGCCCGGAAGCCGCGGCGTACAACAGGAGGGTTGATATTATAATTTTGTCGGACGGGCATTTGTAAGGGAGGAGAGCAATGTCAGACGAAAATGAAATGTTTGAGGAAGGCGAGGACAGCGCTGTCGGCGCGGAGGCGCAGCCAAGTAAAAAAGGGGGATTCCTGCCCGGCATCGTTATTCAGATACTCAAGTGGGCGGCCCTGGGGCTGGGCGCGATAATTTTCATTGTAACGGTTGTATATATAACAATGAAGTTCATGGGGACTGAAAATCAGGGCATGAGCCAGCAGCAAATATCTCCTGAGTACGCGGGAAAGGCGCCGGTGTACGACTGGTTCCCCAACATCACCGGAGTACGCGCCCGTACCGCGGATAGTCCGCCGGGAATGGTTATGGTGGATATTTCCATTGGGTACGAGCAGGGTAATAAAATCGTGCAGACCGAACTGGTAAACAGGACGCCGCAGATAAAGGATGTAGTGCGTCAGTTTTTCGCTACGCGGCGGGCGGTGGATTTGGCGCCGGGAAGGGAAAACGATTTGAAGGTGGAAATCGCGGATAAAATTAATTCCATTATGTCGGACGGGAAGGTGCGGCAGATTGTATTTGATAATTTAACGATAATTCCCGGAACGCAGTAATCCGGGCGGCGAGAAAGAGAGAAACCGCGAAGTCGAAGACGGGCAAGGGCGAAGACGGGCAAGGGCGAGGAAGGGCAAGGGCGAGGAAGTAAAAAAGGAAGAAAAAAGCAAAAACTTATTTAACTTTTTCGACTTCGCGGTTAAAATCCTGTGGGTTTTTGGGTAAGCGAAGCGCGAAAAGCCCGTGGGGCGCGAGGGATTGCAGCGGAAAGCCCACAGGATTTGCATGGGCAAATCCGAGGACTTGGAGCGGAAAGCCCGGTTTTTTTGTCCGGCCGCGGACAAAAAAACGCGCCATTATGGACAGGAAACCGTGGCGGAATGAAATTAACGGATTGCTTTTTTATGATAACCCGTATATAATAATATGGGAAATATAGTAATGGGGGGGTACTTAAAAAAGCGGCATGACCGAAGTCCTGTCTCAGGATGAAATAGATCAGCTTTTGACCGCGATATCTTCGGGCGATGTTGATACGACGGAAGAAGTGCATCAGGCGACCGACCAGCGGAAGATCAAGATCTATGATTTCAAACGCCCGGATAAATTCTCAAAAGAACAGATCCGCACCGTTTCGATCATGCATGAAACTTTTGCGCGGCTTACCACGACTTCTTTGTCCGCGCAGCTTCGCAGTCTGGTTCAGGTTCATGTGGCGTCGGTTGACCAGCTTACGTATGAAGAGTTTATCCGCTCTATACCGAACCCCACGACTCTGGCGGTTGTTAATATGGACCCTTTGAAGGGGTCTTCTGTTTTGGAGATAGATCCCGCGGTTACGTTTTCAATTATCGACCGGCTTTTCGGCGGTAAGGGCGAGAGCGTCAAAGTGCAGCGGGAGCTTACTGATATTGAGTCCTCTGTTATGGAGGGTATCGTGGTTAGGATTCTGGGTAATATGCGCGAGGCGTGGAGCCAGGTTATTGACTTGCGGCCCCGGCTGGGACAGATCGAGACGAATCCGCAGTTTGCCCAGATTGTGCCGCCTACGGAAATGGTTGTTCTTGTTACTTTGGAAACGAAGGTTGGCGATGTGGAGGGTATGATGAACCTCTGTATTCCTTACCTGACGATTGAGCCTATCATTTCCAAACTGAGCGCCCAGTACTGGTACTCTTCGGTGCGCCGGGGCGCTACAACGGAGAACCTGAACATCCTTCGCGAAAGGCTTGCCGCGGTGGATGTGAGCGTATTCGCGGAAATCGGCAGTATGGATCTTACGGTTCGTGAGGTTCTGTCTCTGGCGGTGGGGGATGTTATTCGTCTTCCGAATGTCCGTTCGGGAGATCCGATGACATTGAATGTGGGAAGCCGTCCTAAGTTCCTGTGCAGGCCCGGCGTTGTAGGTAAAAAGCTGGCTGTTCAGATTATCAGGAAACTGGAAGATATCGAAGAGGAAGAGTTTGAGGAATTAGCGTCGGAAGGAGACGAGTAACATGAGCGATGGATCACTCACGCAGGATGAAATAGACGCTCTGCTTCAGGGCTCACCAGGGGGGGATTTGGGCGGGGCGGATATTCCCGTCGCGGAAGAGGCGGGGGATTCCCTGTCGGACGCGGAGAAGGCGGCTTTTCTGGCTGTGCTTCAGGGTACGGTTTCCAACCAGGCTTCAAATCTTTCCCTTCTTGTAACGAAAACCGCTCAGATTGGCGCTCCTCAGGTGGCTGTTACGGAGAAGGGCGCTTTGGGTACTTCCCTGGGCGCGGACCTGGTGCAGATAAACCAGAATTTTTCGGATGGTCTTTTAGGCGATCATTCCTATATTATGCCGCGCAGTCTCGCGACATCCATTTCGGGCCTGATGATGGGTCAGGAGGGTGTTGAACTGAACGAGGCGGCGCTTTCGGCTTTGCAGGAGGCTGCTTCCCAGGTGTCGGGGCCTGTTTTAACGAGCCTGGGGGATACGCTTAAGACTACCGTTATGGCTGATCCCGCGGAGGCGCGGCTTTCGGGCGGGGAAGACCTTACGCTGCCTGAAGGGGATTTTGTAACGGTTACATATCCTGTGTCCATCGAGGGGGAAGCTCCGGGCGCTATGACGGAAATTTTTACGCTTTCCCAGGTAAAGGAAATCGCGGCGAAAAAAAGCGGCGCGGATCCTGCCCGGCAGGCGGCGCCCGGTATGCAGCCTGGCATGCAGCAAATGCCTGGAATGCAGCCCGGTATGCAGCAGATGCCCGGTATGCAGATGCCGGGAATGCAGCAGATGCCTGGCATGCAGCAGATGCCGCCCCAGGGTTATGCTATGCCGCAGCAGGCTTACGCCATGCCGCAGAATCCGGGTATGGTATACGGCGCCGGCGCCCCCAATGTGCAGCAGATCCAGTTTCCAAGCCTGAATCAGGGGGGCGGTTCGGCGGAGCATGGGAATATCAGCCTGCTGATGGACGTGTACATGGAAATGACCGTCGAACTGGGCAGGACAAAAAAACTTATTAAGGAAATCCTCGGAATGGGGGAGGGGACTATTATCGAACTGGATAAACTGGCTGGCGAGCCTGTTGATATTCTGGTGAATCACAAACTGATAGCCAAGGGCGAGGTTGTGGTTATCGACGAAAACTTCGGCGTCCGCGTAACGGAAATTGTTTCACCTGTGGAGAGGATGTCCGATTTGACATAAGGACTTTGAAAGGCTTGTTTTCGGGGTCAAGGGAGGGAACCTGAAACGTGTATATATTCCGCTCATCCTGCTGTTTGTTTCTATGGCGGGGATGAATCTGCGGGCACAGGAAGGCGGGGAGGATGTTCCGGCCGCCGGACAAATAACAGACGAATCGGCTCTTCTTCTGGGTGAAGAGGGCGCGGGAGAGGCCGCGCCGGAGATTACTCCGCTTACCAGCTTTGGCGTGGGGGATTTCCTGCGCATGGTTTTAGTCCTGGCCCTTGTCGTGGGACTTATCTACGGCGTTTTTCATTTTATTAAAAAGGCGGGCGGCCCCCGCGATAGCGGGATGCGCTTTATCCGTGTCCTTGAAACGCGGCCCCTCGCGGGAAACCGGCACCTTCACCTGGTGGAAATAGGAAACGAAGTCCTGCTTGTAGGCTCGGCGGAAAATGGCGTTTCCCTGGTTTCGCAGGTCTCTGACAGGGAAACGCTTGACGGCATACAGCTTGCCGCCTCGCGGGCCGCTCCCCCCGCGGGGAGTTTCGCGGATACGCTGAAAGGCTTTTTCAGCCGGACAGCCAGGCATCCTTTGTCTTCGCCTTCGCGGAAGGAGGAAGAGGTTTCCGCGGAAACCTCTTCCTCGGGAGCGGGTTCCACGGAAGAAATTTCCGGAATGGAAAACGGGGCTTCCATGGAATTTATGAAGAAGCAAAAGGCCCGCCTGAAAAAACTGTTTTAGGCACGGCCTTGCGGCTCCGGGACCCCGCGGCGCGAAAGCGCCGCGGATAAAACGCCGCGAAAGCGATATTATGGCGCGGTGCGCCGCCCGCGGCGCGGGCACGGCATCGCGTTTTCGTTTGATCGGTATTCATCTTACTGGGAGGGGAGATGAACAAAACACTTTTCGCGCTTGTATGCGCTATTCTTATTTCCCTGTGCCCCGCCGGGGCGGCCGCGCAGGATACCGGCGAAGCGCCCCTTGCGATACCTTTCGTGGATCTCTCGGTGCGCCAGCCCGAGTCAAACCAGGAAGTCGCGTTTTCCCTGCAACTGCTGCTGCTCCTGGCGGTACTCAGCCTTGCCCCGTCCATTATTATCGTTATGACATCCTTTCTGCGCGTAGCCATAGTGCTGGACTTCGTTAAACGCGCGCTCTCGCTCCAGCAGATGCCGCCGAATCAGGTAATCATGGGAATAGCCCTCTTCCTCTCGCTGTTCATCATGTGGCCCACGATTGATGAAATCTACACAAACGCCTACGCGCCCTTCTCGCAGGGGCAGATCGGCATTGAAGAAGCCTACCGGAACGCCGAAAGCCCCTTACGGCTTTTCATGTACCGCCAGATGCAGGGCAAACCCGGCAACATCCAGCTTTTTATGCGCATGTCGAATCTGCCCCGGCCCGCCACCCTTGCCGACGTACCAACGCGGGTGCTTATCCCGGCCTTTGTCCTGCACGAAATGACAGCGGCCTTTCAAATAGGCATACTGCTTTTCATACCGTTTATTATTATCGATATGGTGGTGGCCTCCGCCCTCATGTCCATGGGAATGATCATGCTGCCCCCGGTCATGATTTCCATGCCATTCAAGCTCATCCTGTTCGTGCTTGTGGACGGCTGGGGCCTTATTACGCAGCAGCTAGTAGCGAGTTTCCGTTAGCGGAGTTTAGGAGAATTTAGACGATTCTAGTAGAATTTAACAGAATTTATAATAATTTAGACATTTAGACGATTTTAACGGTGTTTAGCTAAGTTTAGGGAGGGTTTATATATGACACTTGGTTCGGCGATATATCTTTTACGGAGTGGCCTTTTTGAAATTCTCATTCTTTCGGCCCCGGTACTTCTCATTAGCCTTGTGGTGGGCCTTATCATCTCGATATTGCAGGCCACCACCTCAATACAGGAACAAACGCTCACCTTTGTCCCGAAAATCGTAGCCATATTTCTGGCCCTGGTCTTCTTCGGCCCCTGGATATTTTCGCGGCTGGTACAGTACACAATCCAGCTTTTTCAGCAAATACCCGCCCTGGTAGGATAGGGCAGGACTGGCAGGATAAGACAGGACTGGCAGGATAGGACGGGAATAGGAAAGGATAGGATAGCACATGATAAGCGAATTACCGGCAAACGCACAGGTTTTCTTCCTCATCTTCGCGCGCGTTCTGGCGCTCGTGGAAACCGCCCCCCTTCTGTCCTCGGAATCTGTTCCCCAAATCGCCAAAGTCGCGCTCGCCTTTTTCGCCTCCTTCCTCGTCTTCCCCTGGGTACAGGCCGCCGGCTATCCCATCCCCGAACTCGGACTTGACTACGCCCTTCTTGCCCTAGGAGAAGCCCTCATCGGCGTCCTCATCGGTTTCTTCCTCATCCTCGTCTACTCCGTGTTCCAGCTTGCCGGTCAGTTTTACTCCCTGCAAATGGGCTTCGGAGCCTCCGAAGTATTCGACCCTCTCGCGCAAATTGAAATCCCCATCGTCGGACAATTCCTCAACCTTGTCGCGATGCTCATCTTTCTCCTCGTAGGCGGCTTCCAGAAAGTCTTCCTCACCGGCGTCTACCGCTCCTTTGAAGCGATGCGCGCCGTCGACCTGGTCATCTACCGCAACGACATCATCCGCATGACGCTCCTGGGCATGACACGCCTTTTTGAACAAAGCCTCGTCATCTCCTTTCCCATACTCGGCATCCTCTTCCTTGTCTCCGTCACAACAGGACTCCTGGCAAAAGCCTCTCCCCAAATGAACCTCCTGACACTCGGCTTCCCCATATCCATCGGCACAGCCTTCATCGTCCTGTTCCTTATGCTGCCCATACTCGCCGAAACCTTCTCCGCCATCATCGACTACGGCTTCGCCGAACTGCTCCGCCTCTTCTCCTCAATATGGGAGCTACGCACATGAAAAAGCGGAACAGCCAGGTTTTTCTTCACAGCATTCAAGGGGGGGAAGTCTCCCCCTGCGGGCGCATCACGGATGCGCCCTACCCCCTCTACGGGGGCGCCCCACAGAACGCGAGGGCCTATAACCGCTTAACGGAAACTCATATCCAATCCGCCCCCGTAACGCCCCCAGGTTTTCCCGCGGCCCCACGGAATTTTTTAACCGCGAAGTCGAAGAAGTCGAACTTATATGGTGCCAGGCACCTTTTTTCATTTCACAAAATAGCTTCATATTTTATAATGTGCCATCAAAAAAGATACCTGGCACCTTTTACTTGTTCCCCTTCTTCTTTACTTCCTCGCCCCTGCCCGTCCTCGCCCCTGCCCGTCTTCGACTTCGCGGTAAATCTCTTCGGCTTAGCGGTAAATTTCCCTTTGCGGGCCAGGTTCAGGAAAAGCCCGCCGCGGACAGCCTGCCTCGCGAAAATGCACCTCCAGTGGTTCGCGGCGGAGGACGAAGGCCGTACCGAAGACCCGACCGAACACAGAATCCGCAAAGCCCGCGAAGAGGAAGGCCGGGTGGCGAAATCCCCCGAAGTCCCTTCCGCGCTGGTACTTCTTACCGCCGTCATCGTTCTCGCGTTCTTCGCCCCGTACTATGTACGCACCCTGCGGGCAATGGTGATCTTCTTCCTGGAACGCGCTTCCGGCGCGCGGGACGCCCTCTCAGGCGGGCTGTTTATCGCCTTCCTGCAATTTTTCGCGCGGCTCAGCCTTCCCCTTTTTATCGCCTGCTTCGTGGCCGCGGTTTTCGCGAACGTGATTCAGTTCGGCTTTCTGTTTTCCGTAAAACCCATCACCCCCGATCTGAATAAAATCGTTCCCAATTTCAGCCGTTTTGTGGAACGGGCGGTTCTCTCCACCGAAGCGCTGTTTAATCTTGGAAAATCCGTTTTTAAGGTCATCGTTATCGGCCTTATCGCGTACCTGAATATACGTTCACAGTTCGGCCTCCTTATCAACCTGATCCGCACGCCCTTTTTACAGGCCGCCAGCGCCGTTGCCGGAACCGCCTTTTCCATCATCCTGGAGTCGGCGGTGTTTCTTCTGGTACTCGCGTTTTTTGACTTTCTCTTTCAAAAGCACCTGCATATTGAGTCCCTCAAAATGACCCGCCAGGAAGTTATTCAGGAACACAAGGATATCGAAGGCGATCCCCTGGTCAGAAGCCGCCTGCGGCAAAGGATGCGCGAGCTTTTGCGCCAGAATATTCCCCGGGCGCTGCGCACGGCGGACCTCGTTGTAACAAACCCGACGCACTTCGCCGTAACTCTCGAATACAGGCACGGAATAATGAAAGCGCCCGTTGTGACGGCAAAGGGCGAGGACACGGTAGCGCAGTATATAAAAAAGCTGGCCCGGGATAATGAGGTTCCCATTGTCGAGGATAAACCCCTGGCCCGCAGTCTGTACGCGAATGTCGGCATCGGGGATTTTATTCCCGATGATTATTTTGAAGCTGTTATAGCCATCTACAAGCGGGTATACGAAATGGATAGAAATAACAGACTGGTTAAAAAAAAGGCAGGATAAAAATGGGAGTTAGATATGGCTGATATAAGTAATGTAAAACCGGCGGGCGGCGGATTCCCCGCCCTGGGAAAAATCTTCTCCCCGGCAGCCTCGGCGCGGCGTAACGATATTTGGGTTGCCGTGGGCGTCATAGTTGTTGTGGCTATGCTCATCATGCCCCTGCCGACACTGCTCCTGGATGTGCTTATGGCTTTCAATCTGACTTTAAGCCTGCTCATCATCCTTATAACCCTGTATACTTCGCGCGCCCTGGAGTTTTCGGTATTCCCCTCTATCCTTCTGGTTTCCACGATATTCGGCCTGGGACTCAATATTTCCTCCACACGGCTTATCCTGGCCCAGGGGGAAAAGTTTAACGGAAAAATTATCCGCGCCTTCGCCAGCTTCGTTGTAGGTACCAGCGGAAACGACGGGCTTGTTATCGGCTTTATCATCTTTATTATCATTATCGCCGTGCAGTTCATCGTTATTACCAAGGGCGCGACCCGCGTTTCGGAAGTCGCCGCGCGCTTTACTTTGGACTCCCTGCCAGGAAAACAAATGGCTATAGACGCGGAGTTCTCCAGCGGGGCTATTACGGAATCCGAAGCGGCCCGCAGGAAGCGGGATTTACAGCGGGAAGCTGATTTTTACGGCTCTATGGATGGAGCTTCAAAGTTCGTATCGGGCAACGTCAAGGTGGGCATCCTCATTACCGCCATCAACATCATCGGCGGCCTTATTGTCGGCGTGGGCTTTCACGGCGAGGACTGGAACGGCGCCATACGAAACTACATCTCCTTTACCATCGGCGACGGCCTTGTTTCCCAGTTCCCCGCGCTTCTTATTTCCACGGCAACGGGCCTTATCGTAACGCGGGCCGTTTCCGAAGGCTCTTTCGGGGCCGATGTATCAAAGCAGTTTACCAGCCAGCACATCATTTTCTGGATTGCCGGTTCTCTCCTGTTTCTGATGGCCTTCCTGCCTGGTTTTCCCGCCTACGTGCTTATTCCCATGGCCCTCCTCAGTTTCATGCTTGCCGTGGCGCTTTCCCGCAAACCGGCCCGCGCGGCGGACGCACAGGCGGCAAAGGCCAGGGAAAAAACCGCCGAACAGGCCGCCGAAATTTCTCCCGTGGTGCCGCTGGATCCCCTGTCCCTGGAGCTGGGTTACGGGCTTGTTCCCCTGGTGGATAACGATCAGGGGGCCGAGCTTTTAAACCGTATTACCCACATCAGAAAAGAAACCGCCCTGGATATGGGACTTGTCGTACCCAAGATACGCATTATCGACAATATGCGCCTTGAACCCCCGGAGTACTGTTTCAAGATCAAGGGCACAGAAGTGGCGCGCAGCTCCCTGCGGCTGGGAATGTATCTCGCGATACTTCCTCCCGGCGGCCCCAGGGAGGAAGTTACCGGCGAAAAGACAAAGGATCCCATTTTCGGGACTCCCGCCCTGTGGATTACCGAGGACACGCGCGAAAAAGCCGATCGGGCAGGATACACGGTGGTGGATCCTTCCTCGATTATCGCCACACACCTGACGGAAGTCATCAGGAAGCACGCCGCGGAAATCCTGGGCCGGCAGGAACTTCAGGCAATACTTGAGACGCTCAAAAAGGATTATCCCGCGGTTGTGGATGACGCGCTGAAAACTCCTCTCGGACTTGGCGGAATCCAGAAAGTATTGCAGAATCTGCTGCGCGAACGGGTTTCCATCCGCAATATCGTGGAAATACTGGAAACCATCGCCGATTACGGCGGCCTCGAAAACGTAAGCGTAAACTTTATTACGGAGAAAGCGCGGCAGACCCTGGCGCGGCAGATCTGCTTCCAGTACGCGGACGAAGCAAAAACGCTTTCCTTATTTACGATTATGCCCCGGCTGGAACAGGCGATTATTGACTCGCGGGGCGGCCTGAAACCGGAAACCCAGAAACGCTGGATTTCGGCCCTGCGCGGCGCGAAACAGCATTTGCAGGCCGCCGAGCGTTTTAGTTTTATCATTCTGTGTTCCGAAGCGGCGCGGGCTTTGGTAAAGGCCAGCGCGGCGCGGGAATTTCCGGAACTGGTTGTACTCTCTTCGCTGGAGATTATCCCGGATATAAAAATAGAAGCTCTTGGTGAAATAAAGCTGGAAGAAAAATAAGGATAATAGAAAATGGGATATCAGGTGTTTACATTACAGGCGGCGACTCTCGAGGAAGCCCGCACACAGGCCAGGCTCCGCTACGGGAATCAGGTAAAGGTTTCACAGCACAGGGATGTACGCAGCGGAGGCCTGTTCGGACTTTTTTCCCGTCCGGCGGTGGAGATTACCGGGTGGGTTCTGGAACCGGAAACAAAACCAGCTCCCGCCGCGGCGCCGCGCGATCTTGAGGAAACAAAAAAGGAAATCCTGACCCTCACCGCGCCGAAACAGGACGAAACCCTCAGGGAAGTGCTGCGGGAAGTACAGTCCCTTCGGGAAAAACTCGACACGCGTGAGGCCTCTTCCATCAAAAAAGACGCGCATCCCTCCATCGGGAAAATACGCGGCCTTTTGTATGAAAACGATTTTTCTCCCGCCTATACGGAAAAAATCACGGACAGGATAAAAAAGGAATTCTCCCTGGAAGAACTGGAGGATTTCGAGGCGCTCCAGGACAGGGTTGTGGACTGGATCGGCGAATCGGTTTGCGTTTATGATACACAGGAAATCGGGAAATCCCAGGTTTATATTCTGGTGGGGCCCACGGGCGTCGGGAAAACCACAACCATAGCGAAACTTGCCGCCCGCTACGGAGTTACCGCCAGGGTCTGCCGTGATGTGCGCATTCTGACAATCGACGATTTCCGTATCGGTGCGAAGGAACAGATTGAAAAATACGGAATATGTATGCACATTCCCGTCAATATGGTAACAACGCCCCAGGAGTTAAAAAAATATTTATCACTCTACCGCGATGTGGATATGATATTTGTCGATACTATAGGCAAAAGCCCCAGGGACTTTGCCACCCTGGGTGAAATGCGGGAACTTCTTGACGGGGCCTTCAAAAAGGCCAGCGTTCATCTTGCCCTAAGCGCGACGACCAAGACTGTGGATTTGATTGAGATCATGCAGCAGTTTGAACCTTTCGGCTATGAATCGCTGGTTATCACCAAGCTTGATGAAACCCCCCGCGTTGGAAACATCATCAGCGCCGCGGCGCACAGGGGAAAGGCTCTGTCTTTCGTCTGCGACGGGCAAAGAGTTCCCGAGAATATTAGGGCGGCGGCGGTAAAACAGTTGCTACAGCGTCTTACGGGCTTTCGGATTCGCGCGGAACATATCGAAGAACAATTTGCTGAAAAAGAAGAACTTTGAGGAGGAATAATGGCGGATCAGGCAGAAACTTTGCGGGAGATCATGAAAAATAAAATCGCGGTTCCAGAGGCGTCGCAACACAAAACCCGCATTATAACGATTACAAGCGGTAAGGGGGGAGTCGGTAAAACCAATATCTCTACCAATCTTGCCATTGCCTATGCGCAGACAGGAAAGAAGGTCATCCTGATGGACGCGGATTTAGGTTTGGCTAATGTCAATGTCGTACTGGGCATTATTCCCAAATACAATCTGTATCATCTTATCCGTAAACAAAAAGCCATGAATGATATCATCATGGATACCAATTACGGTATACAGATTGTCGCCGGCGCCTCCGGGTTCGCGAAAATCGCCAACCTTACCGAAGAGGAACGCAGGAGTTTTGTTAATGAACTTTCGGAACTTTCCAGCGCGGATATTATTATCATCGATACCAGCGCGGGTGTTTCCAACAATGTGCTGTCCTTCGTGGAAGCCGCGGACGAGGCCCTCATTATTACCACCCCGGAGCCAACCGCCATTACCGACGCCTACGGCATCATAAAAATCATCGCAACCGAAATGGATAAGCAGAATCTGGGGCTCAAGCTCATTGTCAACCGCGTTAAGTCTGTTGTGGAGGGCAGGAAGGTAGCCGAAAGGATGATCTCCATAGCAAACCAGTTTCTGAATTTGAAAGTGGATTATCTGGGCTACGTCTACGATGACGTTTCGGTACAGAACGCCGTTTTGCGGCAAAAGCCTTTCATTATTGTTGACCCGCGGGGCAGGGCCGCCATTTGTGTACGCCACATCGTTTCACGGCTTGAAGGCGTTGAATACAGGAACGGAAGCGGTATCGGCGGTTTTCTCCGCAAACTTCTGGGCCGCCCGGAACCGGAAAAGGATTTGTAACGCGAAGAAAGAATTACCGCAAAGTCGAAGAAAACACCTTGTGTTTATGGCGCGTTTTTTGCGGTCAGGGAAATTGCGCCGCAAATTCCCAAACCGCAAAAAAACCGGCTTTCCGCTCCAAGTCCTCGGATTTGCTTATGCAAATCCTGCGGGCTTTCCGCTGCAATCCCTCGCGCCGCCCAGCGGCTAAAAACGGCATACTTTGAAGAAAAAAATCACCAACTAAGTCGAAAAAAGAAATAAAAAAACTTATTTAACTTTTTCGACTTCGCGGTTAAAAAATTCCACGAAGAAAAAAATACCGCGAAGCCGGAGACTGGCACGGGCGAAGATGGGCAAGGGCGGGGATGGGCAAGGGCGGGGAAGCAAAAAAGGAAGGAAGGAGAACAGGAAAAAATAGTTAAAATGGCTTAGGATTTGAGTAAGCTGCAATGAAAACTTTTTCGACTTCGCGGTTAAAAAATTCTGTGAGTCTCCGCTGGCGCCCGCGCCAGGGATTGGAGGGATGCGAAGCAGCCACGGCGCGCAGCGCCGGGGCCGGAGCGATAGCGGAGTCCCGGAAAGCCCGGTTTTTTTACGAAGTAAAAAAAGGCGCCCAAATTCCGAATGGGTTTTTGAACAGTCTTTTCGACTTCTTCGACTTAGCGGTTAAAAAATTCCGTGGTGCGGGTAGGGGAGGGTAACTTGACCAAAAGCTTTATTTCCCGTAAGTTGTAGGAGGGGAGAGGGCTATGACGGACAGTTGGAAAGTCAGTGTTTTTTTTGCGTGCCTGGCGTTCTGTGTTTCCCTGTTGTTCGGACTCATAGGCGGGGTTGGTTTTGGGACAATAATTCTGCGGGCTTTTCTTGGCGCGCTTGTGTTTGGTGGTTTGGGGTTTGGATTGGAGCTTCTTTTGCGCCGTATACTTCCTGAGTTGTTCGTGCCTCATGGGGAACCCGGTTCGCTGGTTGATATTACGGAGCCGGAGATAAACCCGCATGAGCGTTCTTCCGCGGATGATTTTGTGGAGGAGAGCGGGGGAGACTTCCGTGAAGCGGAGTCTTCCGCGGGGGATGAGGATGACCTGGTGGAGGAAATCGAGGAGGCGCCGCATTCCGAAACATCTCCTCCTGTAGCCGCCGCTGCGGCCGCGGACTCGCCGCAGCCGGCACAGGCGGCGGAGGGGGAAGCCGCGGGGGATTTTGATGTGCTTCCCGATGTGAGCGATCTGGATGCGTCTTTTGCCGCTGGCGATGATTCGCAGGAGGACGGGGTTATGTCCAAGCCTCCTGGGGGAAGCTCAAAGGCGGGTGCTATTACGGAAGATCAAAATCCTGAGCTGCTTGCAAAAGTTGTGCAGACAGTGATCAAACGCGATAAAGAGGGGTAATATCGTGGGGGACAGCTTTATCGAAGAAAAAGACGAAGACGCTTTGTGGCGTAAATTCAAAAAAAACAAGGATTCCGCGATTCGTGACACTTTTGTCAGGCAGTACGCTCCCCTGGTGAAATATGTGGCGGGCAAGATCGCGGTTAGTATGCCTCACAATGTGGAGTTTGACGACCTGGTGGGTTTTGGGGTTTTTGGTTTGTTTGATGCTATAAACAAATTTGATCCCGATAAGCATGTCAAATTCAAAACATACGCGGTGACCCGCATCCGGGGCGCGATTTTTGATGAACTGCGTTCTATCGACTGGGTTCCCCGGTCTGTCCGCCAGAAAAGCCGGGAAGTCGAGGATACCATGCGGCATCTTGAATCATCTCTGGGAAGAGCCGCCACTGACGAGGAACTGGCGAACGCGATGGGCGTTTCCATTAAGGAACTGGGGAAGACCTTACTTAAAATTTCTACAACTTCAATGATGTCGCTGAGCGATATGTGGTCATCGGGGGAGGATAACGACAAAATTTCCATTGGCGACAGTATTGAGTCGCCGCGCAGCATGAATCCCGAGGCGATTGTTGAAAAAGAAGAAATAAAACAGGTTATAATCCGTACTATTGACGAGCTGCCGGAAAAGGAAAAAAAGGTTCTGGTTCTGTACTACTATGAAGACCTTACCCTGAAGGAGATCGGAAAGGTTTTGGAAGTTACTGAGTCGCGGGTTTCGCAGCTTCATACAAAAGCCATTATACGTCTTAGATCGAAACTCACGAATATAAAGAAAGGTATCATGTAGCATGATAACGCTTGATCAGATTCAGAGTTTTATGAAGGTTCAGGTAACGGAGGACAAGGCCCTGAAACGGGTCAAGGCGTCCGGGGATACCGTGGAAGACGCACTACAACAGGCCGCCATCGAACTGGGGCTGGCGCTGCGAAAAATCGAATATGAAGTTGTGGAGCGCGGGTCGCGGGGAACCTTTGGGGTCGGGAAAAAACCCTGGATACTTGTGGCCTATGAATCGCGCAAACAGCAGACGCAGGACACGCATGCCGCGGAGGAAACCGGGGATGCCGATGTTCTGGAAGAGGTTCCAAAGGATCGCGATGGGGAGGCTTTCGTCCGGCGGACTCCTGATGGCATTTTCCTGAAAGTGTCCGCTCCTCTTGGCAGGGGAAGAAAACTGAGCGAAACTGACGCTATGGACAGGATAACCCAGCGTTACCGGGGGGATTACGATTCTGCCCTTGTGGCGAAAATTGTCAAACTCGCCGACGGGGAGTTTGTGAAAATCGCCGGTTACGCTCATAATCCTGTCAATGATCCTATCATAACCGTGGATATTACTGATAACGAAATGAAGGCTTTTATGTTGCTGCATTCCCCGGGCGAGGGCGGAGCTGACCCTGACTATGAAACCCTGATAGGTTTTTTGCAAAGTAACAGGGTTACTGACGGCATTATTGAGGATGCTGTCCATGACATGGCGGATAACCCCGAATACGGCAAGGCAAAACTCGTCGCCGAAGGCATTAAACCCCGTAACGGCGAAGACGCGCGTATTGTATACTCCTTTGCCACAGACAGTTCCCAGATTCAGTTGCGGGAGAAAAACGGCCGTGTGGATTTCAAGGAACTGAATCTTATCCAGAATGTTGTTGAGGGGCAAATCCTGGCGCGGAAGCTTCCCGCGGAATTTGGCGAGGCGGGCCGCACGGTAACGGGGAAAATGCTTCCTTCGAAAGACGGCATGGATGTCCATATCGAGATTGGCAAAAACGTTCACCTTTCGGATGACGAGGCTTCCGCCATCGCGGATATCAACGGGCAGGTTGTCATTATTGCGGGTAAACTTAATGTCGAGGATATCAAAACCGTTCAGGGCGATGTAAACCTGAAAACCGGCAATATCCTGTTTCTGGGAACGGTTGTGGTAAAAGGCAATGTGGACGATGGTTTTTCCATCAAGGCGGCGGGAAATATCGAAATTATGGGAACCGTCGGCTGCTGTAACCTTGATGCCGAAGGGGATATTAACGTCCACCAGGGAATCGCCGGAAAATCTTCGGGTAAAATCATATCAGGGAAATCGGTGTGGTCGAAGTTCATTGAAAACGCGGATGTGGAAGCGGGCGACCTGGTTGTGGTTTCCGACGGAATCATAAAC
Organism: Spirochaetales bacterium; assembly: GCA_031266855.1. Taxonomy (GTDB): domain Bacteria; phylum Spirochaetota; class Spirochaetia; order DTKZ01; family DTKZ01; genus JAISAF01. The sequence continues at coordinate 8,407 of JAISAF010000063.1, read as the reverse complement.
TCCCATATCGTCGCCAACCGGAAGATTATCTGTAGGGGAAAACGGGCAAGCATCGTTGGCGGTCACTGCATGGCTGCTGAGGAAATTGACGCAAAGGCCCTGGGTTCCATCGCGGGAAGCGAAACGATTCTGGAAGTAGGGTATGACCCTAAAAGCAAGGAAAATCTGGATCGGCTGGGATCGGAATCCCAGACCCTGGACAAACAGCTTGAGGATGTGAATCTGAATCTGGGAACCCTGGAGGCTTTGAAAAAGAAAACGAAACTCCCCGAAGACAAACAGGAGTATTTTAAGGAGCTGGTGGCGAAGAAACAGGAACTCGCGGCGAAGATCAAGGACGTTGCCGGGCAGATTGAGGCTGTCAACACTTATATGGGGCAGCTTACCTATCAGGGCAGGATAAGCTCTTCCGGTACGGTTTTTCCCGGAGTGCGTATCCTTATTAAGGACGCCCAGCCTCTTGATGTGCGTAACGAGTTCAAAAACATTACCTTTATAGCGGAAAACAACCTGGTCAAACCTATCAAGTACGAGGAATCCGCTGAAGACCTTACAAGGAAAGGATAATGGCCATTCAACCTATTGATTTGCAGGTACTTTTTTCCCGGCTGAATCAATTGGGTAAGGAACAGGCTGATCAGCGGGACAGTCAGATACATACTCAGGTCATCCTGAACGCCGAAGGCGTAAAACGCGCGCAGGCAGAAGAGCATTCGGTTACGGGCGCGCCGGAAACCGAAGGCGGCAATGTGCGTCAGGTTAAGGATGAAAACCGCCGTCATCAGCGGGAAAAGGCCCGCGGGGATGGCGAAAAAAAAGAGGAAGAAAACGGGGACGCCGGTACGCCGGAAGTAATAACGGAAAGCTATCTTGGTAAAAAGATTAATATAACGGGGTGAGGATTTTCTCTTTGAGTTTCGCGCTTTTACTGGGCCTGAACGCTCTGGCTCTTACAGGTATGTACCTCTATTTCAAAAGGCGGATTGACAAACGCCTTGAGGCGGAAATGCTTCTGGATAATCTTCGCAATGAGGCGGGCCGCATCGTTCGGGATTTGATGCAGGAGATGAACAGAATAACCGACAGGAACATCACCCTGTTCGAAGACAAGGCAGGAGAACTGCAAAGGATACTGGACACGGCGAATAGAAGAATCGGTTTGATGAAAAAGGAAGTAAAAAAGGAGGAGGCCGCGGACAGGGTATACGCGCGGCTAAGACGCCCGCTGCCCTCCGCCGGAACCGCCGCCCCGCCGGAATCGCCCCCGCCGCAAAGCCCGAAAGAGGACAGGAACCTTTCTGAAATTTTTGATCTGTACCGTAAGGGAATTTCCCCTGATATAATAGCAAATACGCTGGATCTTCCTGTAGGCGAAGTACAGCTTATGATTGCGTTACAGGGGCGTAAAGGAAAGAGTTAAAAATGAACGCGGCTACAGCAAGAGAATTAAAACTTTTTTTTCGGGATGACGCGCAGAGGATAGGCGAATCCCTTTCGTTTTTCGTGAAGACCTGGATGTCCGGCGGGGACACAGACCTGGTGTCCCGCTGTTTCCGCGATGTACACTCCCTGAAATCGGAGGCCGCGTTTCTGGGCTACGGCGCAATCGCCGCGAAGGCGGAAGCGATTGAAAAAGTTCTCGCCACAGCGCGGGATTCAGGCAACCTGTCCGGCGGGCAGGAGTTTTCCCTCCAGGTGGAAAACCTGTGCGGGGAACTTCGCCAGACGCTGGAAGACCTGAATGCCGAGCTGGGAGAACCCGGGCAGGAAGATCCTTCGCGGCGGCAGGAAGCCGCGCAGTTCAGCTCCGATGATTTTGAAATGGCTATGATTCAGGAGGCGCGCTGCCGGGGCGAACGGTTTTTTCGGATTGATGTGGAAATTGGACCTGATGAACCCATGCCTTTTCCCCGGCTGTATCTTCTTGTTAATAATCTGGAACTGTGCGCGAATGTTATCCGCATTACCCCGCCTCTGGACATCCTGAAACAGGACAGGGATTTCGCCGTTTCCCTGTACGCGACAACAGGAAAAGAAAGCTCTGAACTGGAAAAGGCGCTTGATGTGGATGGGGTCGTGTCGCTGGACATAGCGGAAATCCCCTTCGGTCATGTCGGGCAGGCGCGGAAGGAGGAAAGCGCGGCGGAAGAAGAGTTTTCCCCCGCTTCCGCTATCCCGCGCTACGCGAGGGGAGAACGGAAAAGCGTTTTTCTGTATCAGGATGACCTTGCCCGCAACGCCTTTCTTGCCGCGTGCCTCGGCGTATGCCCGGTAAAAGACGCGCGGGGAAAGTTTCTCGCGCGGGAACTGGCTTCCGCCCTGATACGGCAGAACGGAACATCCATTGCGCTTATCCTGGAAAAGGCGGCGGAAATGGCCAACGATACCGCTTCCGCTCTGGGGAAAATGCTTGAAACAAAAGTACGCATGGACGGGGATGTTTTTGTCCCGCCCGCGGTACGCGATGCCCTGAACACTATTCTAACTCACCTGGTACGCAATGCCGTTGACCACGGCATTGAAAAACCGCGAGCGCGGCAAAACACGGGAAAACCGGAATGGGGGAACCTCCTTATAGAAACGGTAATCAAAAACGGAGATTACTCCCTGAAAGTCGCCGATGACGGGGCGGGCATCAGCGTGGATAAAATACGCGCCGCCCTAGGCCCTTCCGCTTACGCCTCCGAAAAGCAGGATGGGATTCTGGAAATCCTGACCAGGCCCGGATTTACCACGCGCAGGATTTCCGGCGCCGTTTCCGGACGGGGGGTCGGTCTTGACACGGTACGCGGCCTTGTGACCGGCGTTCTGGGCGGCGGCCTTTCGCTGAAATCAAAACCGGGACAGGGGACAGCCTTCCTTATCAGCTTTTCCGACAGGACAGTAAAGCATCCTGCTTTTTCCGCTCAGATAGGCGGCAGGATGCTCCTCGCGCCCAAGGTCATGACGGAAAGAATATTTCCCTTAACTGAAAAAATTTCCGGTAAAAAGAAATTATCATACACGCTTGACGGGGTTGAATATCCCCTGCGGCTTCTTCGCGGACAGGCGTCGCCGGGGACAAACGGCATTCTTATCCGTGCGGGAGGACAGACCTTTATCATAGCGGCTGATTCCATTGAGGACGAAAAACTCTATTCGCCCGCCGAACTTGTTTCCTCTGTCTGCGTACTCATGTCTCATGATTCATAGGCGCGTGGTATATGACGCCTGGTTAATGTGTCTGCCTTTGGGGGCGCGGCTGCAAAGGCTACAGTCCCCGCGGACTTGTACCCCGGCGGTAACATCGCGGCACCTCGTCCGTAAGGTTTACCGGACAAGCCTGATATTCTGGAAAAGGAGCTTCTAATGGCCCACGCAGTCGAAACTTTTATTTTGTATGGCGCCTTTATCATCGTCGGACTCGCGGCGGGTTCGCTGGGACCATCAATCCCCGGTTTTGCGCGGCTTACCGGGGAAACAATTTCCCGTATCGGGATGCTCTTCATTTTTTTCCGCTGCGGCTATGTGACTGGCAGCCTGAGCGGGGGCCGCGTTATTGACAGGTTCAAGGGCGGCGCGGTTATGGGCCTTGTTCTTTTGTTCATAGCCTTGATGCTTTTCCTGCTGTCCTTTTCGGCGAATCTGTATATGCTGTTTGCCTTCGTTCTTTTTCTGGGACTGGGACTTGGAGTAGGCGAGGTAGGCGGCCAGCGGGGAATTATCCGGCTGCACGGAATGAATGTGGGGCCGTATATGAGCGGGCTGCATCTTTCCTACTGCATAGGAGCGATTATTTCGCCGCTTGTCATCGCCGCTTCCCTTCACGCCAATATCAGCCTTGGCGCCGCTTTCCGTCTTCTCGCGGGCCTGGCCGCGCTTATGGGATTTGTTACCCTGCGGCTTCCGCACAGCGCACAGGCCTCGTATGAGGAAGAACCTGTAGTGCGTGGTTCCCCGCTTTTGATTTTCTTTTTTGCCACGGTTATCCTTTTTGCCGGAGGAGCGGAGTCCTGCTTTTCCGGCTGGATATACAGCTACGCGCTGCATACCGGCCTTGCCGGAGAGAGTCTTTCGGGCGTCCTTACCGCCGTCTTCTGGGGCGCCATGACCTGTGGACGGATTGCCGGGATTTATCTGATCAGGCGGCTTGGTTCCCGCCGGCTTCTTTTTATTGCCTGCACGGGGATAGTCTTTTCGATGGGCGCCCTTGTCCTTTTCCCGCCATCCCTTGCCGGTTTGTGGATATCGACGATTCTTGCCGGCCTGTTTCAGGCTTCAATCATGCCCGCGACCTTTACCCTTGCCGGAGAACGCAGACTCGTCAGCGGCTTTGTGGCTGGCATTTTTGTCGCGGCATCCTCCTCCGGCGGCATGGTTTTTCCGCCCCTTGCCGGTTATCTGATGCAGTCCTCGGGCCTGTCCTCCTTCCCTCTCCTTACCTGTGCCATACAGATATTGATTTTTTTCGCGTTTCTGGGAGTCCTGCGGCTGACGGGAAAGAAGTAAAAACCTATTTGCACATTTTTTTGTGGCTTCGCCACAAAAAAACCGGGCTTTTCGGGGCTTCGCTATCGCTCCGGCCCCGGTGCGGACACCGTGGCCGCTTCGCGCCCCTACAATCCCTTGTGCCCCACGGGCTATGTGCGCTTCGCGCAACTTAATTTATATAGTAACCGCCGATGTCCTGCCCATACCACAAAGAAAAATTTACCGCGAAGTCGAAAACTGGCAAGGGCGAGGATGGGCAAGGGCGAGGAAGTAAAAAAGGAAAGAAGAATAAAGAAAATTATAAAAAAGTGCCAGGCACCTTTTTACGTTTCACACAATAACTGCATATTTTAGTATGCGACAATAGAAAATGTACCTGGCACTTTTCTAAAGCTGCAAGCGTGGACGCTTGCTTCTAACCCGGCGTAGGCTGGAGCCTACGCCGAGCGGATTAGTGGCTGCGCAAGGGATTGTAGCGGAAAGCCCACAGGATTTGCATAAGCAAATCCGAGGACTTGGAGCGGAAAGCCCGGTTTTTGGCGCAAAGCGCCAAAAATGCGCCCAAATTCCGAATTATACCATACGGAAAAAATTTCTTATTTTTACTAAAAAAACTATTGGCAAAAATGGAAAAATATAGGCATATTATATACAAGACTATGGCAGAAGAAACGGGGGAAGGTTCAAAAAGTGAAAAAAAGGCCGCATGGTAAAATTCAAAGAATTTGATTTAATGTAAGTTTTGCATTTCTGATAAGGTTCTGAAAAAAGGAAAGCTGTCATAGTCCTTCGGTATGCCTTACATTGGATACTGAAAATAAAAAAATTGGAGAAAGTCGTGACGTCAAAAGCAGTAAAGAAAAATTTGTCTATCGGGAAAGCCCTGCAAATCATAGAAACAATGGCAGGGCATAATGGTTCCATGCGCTTACAGGAGGTCGCGAATTCCGTCTCGCAGCCTCCTAGTACAACCCTGAGGTTCCTCAATACTCTCATGGATTACGGATATGCGGATCAGGATCCAACCAATCTGCATTATTTCCTGACTATGAAATTCTGCCATATCGGAAATCTTATTTCCCGGCAAATCAAAATGCGCGAGGTTGTCAGGCCCTTTCTGGAGGCGCTCTCGCGGAAATTCGGAGAATCGACCTGTCTGGCAATCAGCCAGGAAAACTATGTTGTCTACATTGATGTAGTTGACGGGCCGGATCATATTCTGCAAACCTTGCAGAGAATTGGCAAGATAGCGCCCCTCCACAGTACCGGAGTGGGGAAGTGCCTGCTGCTGGATTATACGGAAGGCGAAATTTCCAAACTTGCCGCGAAGGGTTTAACCGTCCTTACGAAGAACACCATTAAGAGCGAAAGCGAACTTATCACGGAACTATCAAAAGTGCGCAAGCAGGGCTACGGCGAGGATAACGAAGAATGTGAAATCGGCGTCCGCTGTGTCGCGACACCCATCCGTGACTATTCAGGAAAAGTTATTGCTGCGATCAGCACATCCGGCCCGACTCACCGTATGAGCGCCGAAAAGCTTAAACTTATCCGCGCCGAACTTCCTGCCACCGCCGCGGGCATTTCAAAGCGCATGGGCTATGAAGTGTAGGTAAAACAAAGGGGCCTGCGCTTTTTTTCCCGTAAATAATAGAGCTGTTCGGAAAACCCTACAGCTTCGGGAACAGTTTTGATATAAAAACAGCGGGATCTGCCGCCATTTTGCGGCAGATCCCATAGACCAGTCGAAAAATTACCGGACAGATTTTATATGCGGACGGCGTGTATTTACGTGGGCGCGGTAAGCGCCCGCAACAATCCATACCTATAGGAAAGCGGCCGTCTTCGGTCTCATTCCGTGGGCACGGTGAGCGTCCGTTACAATAAATTTCTTCTCGGAAAGTGGCCGTCTCCGGCTTTGTGGTGAATTCTTTCCTCACTGAACAGGCCCCGTCCAGCCTCTTGCAATTTCCTTTTTTTTCGTGTAAGGTAGACCCTATGCCGGAATAGCTCAGGGGTAGAGCGGCGCTCTCGTAAAGCGCAGGTCGTGAGTTCGATTCTCACTTCCGGCTGAAGATACTCAGGCGTTGTTTTTTACTGAACCTCGTGATAATCCTGAATCCGTGTAATACCCCGCAGTTTCGATATTGCTTTTTCCTGAATCTGACGCACGCGCTCGCGGGTTATACCAAGCATTTTTCCGGTCTGTTCCAGCGTAAAAGGCCCTTCCCCGTCAAGACCGAAGCGAAGCTGGATGATCTTTTTCTCGCGCTCCGAAAGCTGAAGAAGGACTTTTTCTATAGTGCTTTGCAGTGTGATCTGAAAAACTTCCTCGAAAGGCTCGGAGGAAGCGTCGTCCCGGATAAGATCGGCAAGGCTGGTCATATTGTCGTCATCAACAGTGGAATCAAGGGAAGCGGTTTCCTGAGAGAGTTTCATAATATCCTTGACCTTATACGAAGGAATATTCATATACTCCGACAGTTCCTCGCTGTTCGGATCGCGGCCAAGTTCCTGCGTAAGATGCTTCGCGACGAAATAGCATTTTTTTATCGTATTGAGCATGTGAATAGGAATGCGAATAACGCGCCCCTTGTCAGCAAGGCTCTTGATGATCGCCTGCCGTATCCACCACGTACCATAGGTGGAAAACCGGCAGCCCTTGGTATAGTCAAAACGTTCAACCGCCTCGATAAGACCGATATTCCCCTCGTCAATAAGATCAAGCAGGGACAGGCCGCGGTGCTGGTATTTTTTCGCGATGGATACAACCAGACGGAGGTTCGAGTTTATCATCAGGTTTTTCTGCTGCCTAAGTTTTTCCTCGATTTTTTTTTCATCCCTGCGGTTCTGCCGTTCCGAAGAACTCAGTTGAGCGCGCAGGTTTTTGACCCTTTCGCCGATACGCTGTTCGTCCTCAATCGTGAGAAGCGGATGCTGCGATATCTGCTTGAGGTACAGGGCTAAAGGATCGGTCTCCCCCTCCCTTATCCCGCCGGACTTCGCCTCGTAGCGTTTATTAGCTTTTTTTTGCATTTTAACGTCTTTTAAGTCGCGCATACTTAAATATACTGTCATTATAGTATACTGCCAAATAAAAACAATATCAATTTTATTTAAAATTTTTTTAAATAATTGACTATCAGGTTTATTCGATTACGAAGGAATTCGGGCGCCTTTCCGGCGCGGAGCGCCGGAAACCGGGCTTTCCGCTGCAAGTCCTCGGAATTGCCGGTGCAATTCCTGCGGGCTTTCCGCTGCAATCCCTGGCGCGGCGGTAGCTCAGAATAGAGCCACGGACTTGCCAGGGGCAATTATGCGCGTACAACCAAGCGGAGGTAATTTTTCCGGGAAAAAATTGCTGTGAGCGGCAGCTCAGAACCAGTTCCCGGAATTGCCGTGAGGCAATTCCGGGGCAGCTAATTGCCTTTGGCAATTAGCTGCGCGTAACCGGGTGGTCGCAATTTTGCAGGGGCAAAATTGCGTGGTCTGCCACCAGGCACAGCGCGTAACGCGCTGTGCCTGTCTTTATCACCAACCGGCTGCCGCCACCACGCTTTCAGCCATCCGTTACGCTTACAGGTATAAAAGTTTCCTGTGCGTACTACCAGCAATAGAAAGTTTTTAGAGGTTCCCACGGATTTCCGTCCGTGGAAATCCGTGGGCCGTCTTCGGCCCGGCCCTTCACGGTTCCGGCTGCCGCCACCACGCTTTCAGCCAACGGTTACGTTTGCGGCTTTAGAACCAGGCCCCGGAATTGCCACGGCAATTCCGGGGCAGCTAATTGCCAAGGGCAATTAGCTGCGCGTAACCCGGCTGCCGCAATTTTGCTGCCCGCCCATGCGTCCTGGCTGGTGGCAAAATCGCGAAGCGATTTTGCGCTGCCGCTGGGCGGCGCAAGGGATTGGAGGGATGCGAAGCAGCCACAGCGCGGAGC